>DAOVEE010000187.1 GCA_030669135.1 Candidatus Bathyarchaeota archaeon
AGAGGATGATTAGAGGCAAGGCATGGAACTACGGCGACGACGTGAACACCGACTTCATACTTCCGGGGATCTATCTGGAGCTCACGGACCCTGACGAGATGGGCAGACACGCCATGGAGGGCATAGACCCCGGGTTCGCCAAGAAGGTTCAGACTGGCGACGTGGTGATTGGTGGACGTAACTTTGGGCTGGGGAGCAGCCGTGAACACGCACCCATCGCTTTGAAACACTCAGGGGTATCAGCAGTCATCGCTGAGGGCTTCGCTCGTATCTTCTACAGGAACGCGACCAACCTGGGTCTACCAGCTTTGGAGTGCCCCCACGTGAGCAAAGAGGTAGAGACCGGAGACACGGTTGAAGTTGACCTAGCCAAGGGCAAGATAGTCGTCAACGGCGAGAAGGAGCTGGATTTCGTCCCAGTTCCCGAGTTCATGATGGAGATCCTAGTAGCAGGCGGCCTCAGAGACTATATCAAGAAGAATCGGGACAAGTGGTAGCCACCGATTTTTTTCAGGTTTCTTAAGGATCAAGTACACCATCGAGAAAGGGCTCTAAAATAAAAATGAGGAATTAGTGGCTCCTTTTACTATACGTACCAGCTGTCGTCGATGTCCAGCTTCATGAACTCTGGCTTCGCCTTCTCCAGCTGCTGTGGCTTCACCGGCGTACACGGGGCCCTCACGTCGAACTCCATGTCGAGGCCCCTCAGCCTCCATATCGCCTTGTATCTGCCCCAGAAGCTGGCTCCCACGAAGTAGGTGCCGATGATGTTGAACATCTTCATTATCTTCTCGTGGTAGTAGACGGCCTTCTCGTGGTCGCCCTTCTCATGGCTCTCTTTGACGCCCTTCATGAGGTGCGGGAACGCCTGGAACTCGGCGATGAGGGCCCCATGGGCGCCGTGGGTCAGGAAGCTGAGGTACGCCGCAGGGCTGCCCGTGAACAACGTGATCTGGTCCCTGTTTCTCCTGATTATCTCTGCGAACCTGACGTGGTTGAAGTCGTCCTCCTTGTAGGAGACTATGTTGTCGTACTCCTTGCCCAGCCTCTCGATTACCGAGGGGGACATGGATTTGCCGAGGCCGGGGTTGTTGTATATTATAATGGGTATGTCTACCTTTGAGGCGACCGCGGCGAAGTGGTTGTATGTCTCGTCGTCGTTAGCCTGAATGAGTATAGGGTGGCTGAGCAAGACGCCGTCGCACCCGATGTCCAGCGCCTCCTGCGTGAACTGGATGGCCTCCTTTGTGCTGACAGCGCCTGTCCCGGCGGTGACCGGTATCTTGCCGTTAGCCACGTCCAGCGTGATCCCCCATATCTTCTTCCTCTCCTCGTGGAGCAGGAATGGGAACTCGCCGGTGGCGCCCGTGGGCACGAGACCGTCGACGCCGTCCCTGACGATGACCTCAACCACCCTTCGAAGACCCTCCTCGTCCACCTCGTCTTTCCTGAAGGGAGTTACAGGGAGACAGAATATGCCTGAGAAACCTTGTTTCTTCATAATGATCAATAAGACGTTGGGTCAGTGCCCGGATAACGTTTTCGTGGATACTAGGGGGCTACTCGAAGGGAAAGCGGTGCTGGTGTAGCCCAAGCTCGTTTCTCATCTGGATCAGCTCCATCTGGACACTAGTGTTGATCGGCACCCCTTTCACCTTACGCTCCAGCGACGTCAGGTACTCTTTCTCGCCTGCCGTGTAGACACGGTTAGCCCCCGGAGCCTTCTTAGCGGCCCTCAGCGAGCGAAGGATGTCTCCTGTCCTGTGCTTGAAGTCCTCAAGCTCGGTGAACGCGGACACGTCCATTGCGATGAAGAAGTGGCCCAGGTTCACGCCGTTTATCGCCTTGAGGAAGTATCCCGACTGCAGAGACGCGGATAGAATCTCGACTACGGTGGCGTAGCCGTATCCTTTGTAGCCGGCGGTTTCCTCGCCCATGCCCCCCAAGGGGAGCAGCGCGGCCTCCCCCGACTGGAGGTCCCTCAATATCTCTTCTGGGTTCGTGCTGGTGGAGCCGTCGCTTCTGATCACGAGCCCCGGCGGCAGCTCGTCTCCTTCCCGGGCGAAGAGCTCGACCTTACCCCTCTGAATTATAGAGGTTGCACAGTCTAGACTGAATGGGAACTCCTCGTCAGAGGGGAACGCGAACGTCAGGGGGTTGGTACCGAGCATCGGCTCGACGCTGAAGGTGGGCGCTATCGATGGTCTGGCGTTCGTCCCCGTGATCCCTATGAGCCCCCGCTTCGCCGCCATCTCAGCGTAGTAGCCGGCTATCCCGAAGTGGGTGGAGTTCCTAACTGCGACCATGCCCATACCGAGCTCTCTGGCCTTCTCGATGCAAAGGTCCATCGACTTTTTAGCTACCACCATCCCCATGCCGTTGTTCCCGTCCACGACAGCCGTGGTTGGGCCATCTCTGACCACGTCGAGCCGAGTCACGGGGGACTGGAGCCCGGCCTTCACCCTGTCGTAGTAGACGGGTTTGAGCCTGTTGACGCCGTGGGTGTCCAAGCCCTTAAGGTCAGCATCCAGCAGAACGTCGGTGCATATATCGGCGTCCTCGTCTGGCACGCCCATCCCTTTAAAGACATCATATACAAATGGTCTGAGCAGCGAGAACGAGACCCATTTGCCTCCTTTCTTCATCGTTTCATTCACCGACCCTAAAATAGCCATGTTCTTCCGAGGAAAGAGCTTTGCTCACGGCGGCCCTCCAGCCGGCGTAGAGTGACGATCTTCGCGCCTCACTCATCCCCGGCTTGAACTCTTTGACCTCTGTCTGCAGCATCTTCAAGTCTTCGAGGCTATCCCAGAAGTCTACTGCGAGCCCAGCCAAGTAGGCGGCTCCTTTGGCCGTTGCCTCGATCTCGCGGGGTCTGGTGACGGTGGCGCCTAGGATATCAGCCTGGAACTGCATGAGGAAGTCGTTCATGGCGGCCCCTCCATCAACTCTGAGTTCATCCATCTCTAGCCCGCTGTCTATCTTCATGGCGTCGACGACGTCCCTCGTCATATATGCGATGGCCTCCAATGCGGCTCTCGCGATGTGCGCCCTACCGGTGCCTCTGGTGATGCCCATGATTATTCCCCGAGCGTACTGGTCCCAGTACGGCGCCCCCAGCCCGGTGAGGGCCGGAACAAAGTAGACACCTTCGTTCCCGTCGAGGGTCCTCGCGAGCGTCTCGGACTCCTCTGCGTCGCCCAGCATCATCAACGAGTCCCTCAGCCACTGGATCGCCGCCCCCGTGACGAATACGCTTCCCTCGAGGGCGTA
>DAOVEE010000020.1 GCA_030669135.1 Candidatus Bathyarchaeota archaeon
CATCGAGGACGTCAACAAGGAGGGCGGCGTCCACATAGTGAGCACACCCTACCACTTCGAGTGGAAGGGCAACAGGTTCGAGGGGCTTACCGAGGAAGAGGTCAAAGCCGTGGACCCAGACATGTTCATAGTCATCTTCGACGACATCGTCCGCGTCCGCGAGCGCCTGAGCCAGGACACCCAATGGAGGGACCACAAGTACACGCTGGGCGAGATCGCCAACTGGAGGAGGGAGGAGGTGAACGGCATCTACCGCCTCGCCGAGTCCTTCACGCCGCGCCGCGAAATCCAGCTGGTGGCCTACGAGAACGGGCCCAGGCTGCTAAGGGATCTGATCTATAAGCCGGGGAAGGAGACCGTGTACCTCAGCCACCCCATCACCGGCGAGGGACCGGACTTCTTCAAGCGGATCACCAAGTTCCAGAAGAGCCTCAGCGAGTACTACGTCATCTACGACCCCTACCTCATCAAGGACTGGGACATCGTGGAGCAGTGGAGGGACGCCATAAACGAGACCATCGACGCCGACCAGAAGATGCCAGACACCTTCACGTTCAACATGACGTACCGTGACGGCCCCATGAGCGTCGAGTTCGACGTAAAAGAGGTGGAGACGGCCATCAAGAACCTACGGTTCCAGATCATAGACAGCGACTACAAGATCATCGAAAACAGCGACATGACCGTGGTCTACCACCCCCGGAAGAGCATCTCGGCGGGCGTCATGTGCGAGATGGTGTACGCCAAGAGCCTGGCGAAGCTGGTGTACGCCTACTACCCGTACGAGCCCAGCCCCTTCTTCGAGTGGTACGCTACACGCATCTTCACCGACCCAGATGAGATGAGGGACTTCCTTATCAAGGAGAGCAAGATGACGGGGCAGCGGCCCCTGGACTTCTTCAGCCAGCCCCCGCCCAAGTAAATATCCGATACTAAATCATATCGGATAACGTGTTTTTTGATGTATCCGATACGAAAATATATCGGTAATGCTTAAATATCGCTCTATCCGATACCTCTAAGTATCGGTAAATGGGTGGTGTCATGTACCTGGATGAGAGAATACACAGACGCATCGTCGACAAGAAAATACGGCTTGACGAACACAGGCCCCTGAACCAGGCGTTCCTAGAGAGGATTAGAAAGGAACTAATGATCGAGTACACGTACGACTCAAACGCCATCGAGGGAAGCACCCTCTCGCTCCACGAGACCAGGATGGTCATAGAGGAAGGCGTCACAATCGGCGAGAAACCCTTGAAGGACGTCCTCTCCGCGAAAAACCATCCGGAGGCAATCGACTGCCTCGTAGAGCTCGTCCAGCTAGGGACGCCTCTCACAGAGAAAGTGGTGCTCACCCTTCACACGTTGGTGATGAAAGACATCAAGGACGACGCGGGGAGCTACCGAGACCACGGCGTACGGGTGGCTGGCGCGACGTTCCAACCGGCCAAGAGCAGCGAGGTGCCGCGCCTCGTAAAAGAGCTGGTCGACTTGGCGGACAGAAACATGGAGGAGCTCTCCCCCCTAGAGCTGGCGGCGGTGTTTCACCACAGGTTCGTACAGATACACCCCTTCTCCGAGGGGAACGGCAGGACGGCGAGGCTCATAATGAGCCTCATGCTCATGCAGAGGGGGTACCCATTCATCATAAACATCACCAATAGGGATAGAGGCAAGTACATACGGGGGCTCAGAGAGGCGGATCACGGCAACAGGGCGTACTTCGTGAACTTCATCGCCCGGAGCGCTGAACGCGTACTGGACATCTACCTCAACGCCATCGAGGAGCCGGACATCCTCTCGCTGAAAGAGGCAAGCGAGTTGACGCCCTACTCCCAAGAGTACCTGAGCCTCCTCGCCCGAAGAGGCAGGATAGGGGCCTTCAAGGAGGGCAGGAACTGGTACATCTCCATGAGAGAGTTGAACAGGTACATGGAGGAGACGGGGAGTAAAGGTACGCCTGAGCCTCAGTGACATCCACGATAATCAAGGAACCCTGAAACAGAAAAAAATGAAATCAGCGTCTGGAGCGTAGGTAGCCCAGCGTCACGGCTGCGACAAGGATTCCCACGAGTAGGAACTCTCCAGGCACCGGGATGCCTCCCCATGCGGTCTCCTCGGGCTCGCTCGGTTCCTCGACGGCCTCGACCTTCTGGTATATCACCGAAAGCTCAGTATCCGCCCCCAAATCTATTGTTCTTGATAGCTCCGTCTCGCCGTCGGCCCACCACGAGAAGCTGTACTCTTCGCCGCCGACGGTCACCGTCTCCGGCGCCGTCAATGTGTATTCCCCTGCCATGAGCGTCTCGTAGTAGGGCGTCTCGGCGTCCTCGCCATCTACCGTGAAGGAGACCTCTATGGGCGTCGACTCCACGCTCAGTGTGTATGACTGGGGCGAGAACTCGGGAGACGTGTAGTACGCGGTGTTGCCCGCGTAGTCTGTGGCCTCAGCCTTGACTAGGATGGTCTCGCCTTGAGCCAGCGGCACTGTGAACGTGAAGGTCTTCTCGGGGAACGTTACGTCGTATTCTTCGCCGCCGAGGACAGGCTCGATGCTCGTGTCGATGGGGGTCCAGGTCAGGCCGCCGTTGGTCGAGTAAGAGGCCTCCGCCTCTTTTAGGCCCCAGCCACTGTCGCTCATGGTCAGGCTCACTGTGGGGTCTGCTCCATCATCTGCGATGATGAACTCGGCTTCGACCGTCGGCGCCTCCTCGTCGTCTTCGGCCTTGAGGGTGACTTCGAGTACGCTCTTGGGCTCGACGTCGAAGTACGCGTCGAACACGTGGCCGGCGTCACTGGTGGCGGTCTCTACTCTCACTGGCTGTGCGCCCACGAACGTGTACTCGGTCACCGGCTTGCTGTCCGAGACCTTGAAGATGAGCCTGCCCTCGGGGAAGCCCATGTCCAGCATGTTCTCAAGGGTCACCGACACAGCGGTCTCGGTGAAGTCGTTTTCCGAGCCGTACACGTACCTGAGGTAGCCCGTGGGTATGTTGTTCGGCGGGTCGTCGAGCCTCGCCTCAGTGTATGGGTCGAATCGCAGCGTCCCGTTTTGGTGGACGGTGATTAGCCTGGTTCCGAACCTTTGCTCGGGTGGCAGCCCTCCCCCAGTGGTGGAGGTGGTGACGAAGTAGTGGCTGTCGTTCAGCACGTAGATGATGTCGCGGTGTACGTGCCCACAGAGTATGAGCCTGACGTCCTGTTCCTGGATGATGCGCAGAAGGGTCTTGGCTACTTCGAGCGGGTGGCCGTCGGTAGGGTCGGTCCACGAGGGGTACATGATGTCCTCGAGTTCCTCTATGTTCTGCCAGTCCCCGGTGATGCTTCCGCCGGTGACGGTGCCGAGATCGTCTTCGTACTCGCTGCTCAGCAGCGGGTGGTGGAAGCTGATTATCGTTACCTTGTCAGGATACTTCGACAACTGGTTCTCTGCCCACCTCAACTGCTTCTCCGTGACGGTTCCTACGCCTCTGCTGTCCAGGGCGACGAACATGAAGTCACCTATGACGACGGTGTAGTTGAGCTTCCCGCCGTACTTGGCGTATGCGGCGCCGCCGTACCCCGAGTAGTCATGGTTCCCGGGTATCAGGTAACTCGGGAACTCTAGGTTGAGCATGCTGTACTGCAGGTAAGCCCACGCCCGGGCGACGGACTCAGTCTGGACGTTATCCCCGGAGCATATACACAAGTCGGGGTCAACGAAGTTGGACTGCATTATGTACTGGCTGAATATGAGCGGCGTGATAGGCTCATGGATGTCGGTCAGATGGCTTATGGTGAAGCTCTCTGGCCACTCGTCCAACACCCAGACGCATCTGCTCTGGAATATCCCCTCGCTCGTCCCATCGCTGCTCTGGGTCAGCGTCAGGTCATACAAACCGGGATGAGTGTCGCTCGGGACGTTGAAGATCAGGACCCATTTATCGCCGTCGAAGGTGCCGTTCACGAGAGACAGGGTGTAGCGTCCATACATGGAGCCTATCTCCCCTGACCAAGCCGAGGCGTCGCCGCTCCCGGCGAGGGCCTCGGAGAGGTCCTTGACGTGCACAGGGAAGTCTCCGCCCTGAAGCACGGGCTCAGGGGCAGAAGGCAAAGGCGAGCTCATGATCTCAGCGATCTTCTGTCCAGTATAGGACTCTGCAAACGGGACTGTGCTCACTAGCCCAGTTAAAGTTAGGACAAGGAGAACCGTTACCAAAATCTGGTGTCTACTTCTCATAATTACTCCTCCAAGGGAAGCATTATCGTATTCTTATACGGGATGTAGACCTTAAGTCTTCCACCCACAGGGGCCTCCATCCCCGGCGGGACATCCACCAGCACCTTGTTTCCATCCACATCTAGCCTGACCTCTGTGTAGGGGCCGATGAAGGACGCCCACTCGACCTCGCCTTCAAGGACGTTCGACGGCTCGATAGGCTCATCGATGCAGTAGTTCTCGGGTCTGATGACGCAGGCGACCATGTCCCCCTGCTTGATACTGCCCGTCGAGTCGAGGCCCTGGAGCGTGATGTTCCCTATCCTCATGTGCACCCCGCCCTCGGTGGAGGTCGCCTCTCCCTCCAGCAGGGTCCCTCGGCCCATGAAGGTGGCGATGAAGATGTCTTGGGGTACGTTATAGATCTCAGTGGGGGACCCTATCTGTCTCACCTTACCATGGTTCTGTATGGCTATCCTGTCGGAGACGGACATCGCCTCCTCCTGGTCGTGGGTGACGTAGACGGTGGTGATCTTCAGGCGCCTCTGCAGCGCCTTGATCTCCTCCCGCATCTGGACCCTGAGATTGGCGTCCAGGTTGCTCAGCGGCTCGTCAAGCAGTAGCACCGCGGGGTTGATCACCAGGACTCTGGCGAGGGCGACGCGCTGCTGCTGGCCCCCGCTGAGCTGCGTGGGGAACCGGTCCTCCATGCCTTCAAGCTCGACCTGGTCGAGGATGCCTAGCACACGTTCCTTCACCTGGTCCTTCGGGATTTTTCTCACGTTCAGCCCGTAGGCGACGTTCTCGAATACCTTGAGGTGGGGCCACAGGGCGTAGTTCTGGAACACCATGCCCGTGTTGCGCTCAAACGAGGGAAGCCCCGTGACGTCTTGGCCGTCGAACAGCACCCGGCCCTCGGTGGGGAACTCCAGCCCAGCTATCATCCGCATGGTCGTTGTCTTCCCGCAGCCGCTAGGGCCTAGGAGGGTGAAGAACTCGCCGTCCTCGATCGTCAGGTTGACGTGGTCAGCCGCCACGACATCTCCGAAAAGTTTGGTCAGGTTTCTTAGCTCTATCTCTACCATCTTCTAGACTCCTAGGAACGATGCTTTCTGTTTCAGCACGAAGTTGCTTACCGCCATCGCCGTGATCTGGACCGTCATGAGCAGTATGCAGAGGCTCGCGCCGATGCTCACCGCGCCCACGGCGGCCGTGCCGTACACGATCTGGCTTATGAAGAAAGTGATGGGCACCCTGTCCTCCCGCAGGGCGCCCAGCGTTATGCTTGTGCTCACCTCCGCCATCGAGTAGACGAAGCTCAGCAATGCACCGCTGATGACGTTGGTCACTATCAACGGGATCACTATCTTCACGAAGGTCGTCGTCCTCGTCGCGCCCAGATTCAGGGACGCCTCCTCGAGGCTTTTATCGATCTGCTGGAGCCCCGCGTAGACGGACCTGGTCATGAACGGCAGCCGTCGAATCGTGTAGGCGATTATCAGCAGCAGCGCCGGGTCCGTCAGCGGGTCAAGCAGGGAGCCTCTGAAGAACGGCGTCGAGAAGAACAGGAAGTAGCTGACGGCGAGGCTTACGCCGGGCACGGAGATGGGCACCGTTGCCAGCATGTCGAGTATGTTCTTCGAAGGTATGTCTCTCTTAGAGACCACGTAAGATATGCTGGAGCCGACCAGGACCATTATGGCGACGGCTGCGAAGGAGTAGCCCAAGCTGTTAACTATCGCCCTGGTCACGTCCTTGTTTGTCAACAGCGCCTTGAAGAACTCCCCCGTGAACCGCGTCGGCAGAGTCCCGCTGGTAGCCCAGTTGGTGGACGCGAGCACGAAGGTGCCTATCTGGGGCATCGCACCCCAGAGCACGAGCAGCAATAGGGAGAGGCAGATAGCCGCCTGGACGCCGAGCCCCGGGGTGCGCAGCCTCGGGCTCCATCGTCCACCCTTGCTGATCATGGCGTAGCTTCGGCGGGACGTGTAGGTCTTCACCGCCACGTAGCTCACCACCGTTATGATCATTATCAGCAGAGCCAGCGCGGAGGTCTTGGGGGAGATCTGTCCCGTACACGCCTCGGCGAAGGCCGAGTAGATCTGGTACGACGCGACGTTCTTCGCCAGGGGGTTGGCGGTCGCGCCTATGAAGCCTATGGGGGCTCCCAGGTCCTCGAGGCTGAAGATGAAGGTGATCACGGCCCCGGCTACGAGCCCGGGCAGGAAGAGGGGGAAGGTCACCGTCCTGAACAGCCTGAACCCCGTCGCGCCCAGGTTCTCGGCCATCTCCTCGAGGCTCGGGTCTATGTTGTTCAGCGAGGCCACGACGTTCAGGTAGACTATGGGGTAGTAGGAGAGGGTCTGAGCCACCATGAGCCCTACGAGCCCGTCGACGCTTATCCTCCACGGGATTACGTGGAGGAGATCATACAGCAGGTAGTTCAGCAGCCCGAACTGGGGGTTGAACACCTTCCCGACCACGTACGCGTTCACGAATGGCGTCGCCAGCAGCGGGATGAGCAGTATCACCCTGAATATAGATTTACCTTTGAACTCGTACCTGCCCATGATCATCGCCACAGCGATCCCTATGACGCTGCAGAGGACGGTGACGGAGAACGCCACGAAGAGGCTGTTCAATAGGATGCCGTGATCGAAGCCCCAGATGTACATGACGCCTCGTCTGACCTCGAACATGCGGCCCCCTCGGCTCTGGAGGCTGACGTACTCGGGGCTCGTGAGTATGTCGGTGAACCATCTCAGCGATAAGTCGCCCTGAAACCTGAACCCCTGCAGAACCAGAGAGGACAGCGGCGCGACGAGGAACGCGAGAAGGATCGTGTATGACACAAGCGTCTGGACCAGGGTGAGTGGATCTAGCTCCCTCCGCAGCTTCTCGACTTTCTCCTTGACGGAGGGAAACTCCGCCCAGCTCAGCGTCACAGCGTTTCCCCTAAGCGATGCTGCTAAGCTCGGCGGCGATCTCCTCGTAGTGGTCGAGTGCGGCATCTGCCCACGCTTTGACCATATGGGTCTTGTACTCGACGTCTACCTCGATCCGGCTGTTTATGCTCTGGGCGTACTCCATCGTGAATATCTCCGTTTCCCCCGTCACCGGGTCTACGAACTCGAACTCGTCGGGGTCGCCGAGCCTGAAGGCCAAGTCGTCGAACTGCTCCTGTGTGATCTGGCCATCCTCGAGAGCCCACGTCAGGTCCTCCCAGACCTCCTCCAGCTGGAGTTGGTGAATCACGATCATCGCGCTGTAATAGCTCCTTATCGCGGAGTAGTAGCTTGCACCCTCCTCGCTGTCGAACTCTATCGTCAACGCCTCCTGCGTCTTAATGAAGACCTCCTCGAGGTCTGCTCTCTGCTGGCCCTCTGGGGTGTCGAACACGGCGTCGTTGACGGGCAGCCTGTTTATGTTGCTGTCGAGCCAGACCTTCTGTCCCTCTGCGCTGATCACCCACTCTATGAAGCCCTGCGCCTCTTCCGGGTGCTGTGAGGTCGTCAGCAACGCGATGGGGTCCGCGTTCACGATGGTGCCGTCGGCTGGGAAGATGTATTTGCAGAACTCCGGGTTTAGCCACTGCGCCGTGTAGCCGTAGAAGTCGATGGTGGTGCCGACCGCTATCACCTTGTTGATCACAGCGTCCCGCACGTTCCCCGACTGGTCGAATATCTTCGAGTTGGCGCCCATCCTGATGAGGAGGTCCCACCCGTCGCGCCACCCATATATCTGAAGTATGATCTGGAACATCCTCGTGTTGGATGTGGACTTGGTCGCGTCGGCCGTCCCCACCAGAGTCGTCGGCAGGTAAGCCGCATAGGTTGTGCTAGCCAGATCCTCCCACGTAGCGGGCTCAGGGAGACCGTAATAATCTATGAGCTGAGTGTTTATGGTGAAGCCGAAGGAGCTTATGGCTGCCCCAGCCCAGTAAACGTCGTCCCCAACATATCTACGGGTCTCTGAGCCCCCGATGTCCTCGGGGATTTCCGCCAGAATCGCGTCTATGTTTTCGCCTTCAAGCGGGGCAAGCAGCCCCGCGTCGAGGATGATGTCGAACAGGTCGGGTCCACCGCCCCAAGCCACGTCTACGTCACCTGACCTTGAGATTGTTTCGATCCAGAGCGCGTCGGCGATTGGTAGCCATTCAATGTCTACTATGTTGTTTTCAACAGCATAATCGCTTGCTAGGAAAAGCTCATCTGTGACCATCATGATGTCTGCTCCGTGGCGGGTTATCACGCGTATTTTTTTACCGTCACCTGTTCCGGTGCTCAAGACCCTGAGAGTGAAGTCTGCTTCGTACTCTGTTTCTTCTGTTACTGTGATGGATTTGATTCCTTTACTGTAGGTATCCTTGCTAGCCTCAACGTAGTAGGTTCCATTTGATACCTCAACACTATATTCTCCGTTCGAGTCAGTCGTCGTCGAAACATCACTGATCTGAACAAGAACCCCCTCGATAGGATCACCTGAATCATCGGTAATCGTACCCGAAACAGTTGCCGTGATGGTCTCACCGCCTGTATCAGTTTCTCCAGTATCAGGCGTCTCGCCACCTGTATCTGGGGTCTCACCGCCTGTATCAGGGGTTTCGCCACCTGTGTCTGGTGTTTCTCCTCCAGTATCAGGTACATCAGGTTGAGCCGGATTCATGGCTCGGTACCCAATAAACCCTAATCCAAGTAACGCAACGAATACAATTCCAATCAACACCCGCTTATCCACGGAGTTCACCTTGTCTCGATATCGTTTTTACAGCATTTAAATTCTGCTTGATGCCCTGAGAAAGCTTTTATGCCGTTTATAGCTATTTGAACCCGGAGAAATCACCATGAAAAGTAAACTCATTGGACTTCTTCTTCTCTCGACGCTATTCATGTCACTAACATCCATCGCACTGGTAAGTGCGGAATCAAGTGGAAAAGTGGTCGTCCACCTGAAAGGCGCCCTCGAGGCAGATGATAACCTCAAGGCGGCCATGGAGGACTACTCGTATGTTGACTGGAGCGTCGTAACAGGAGACCTTACAGCATCCGACCTGTCAGGAGCAGACATGCTCGTCATGATACAGGCAGACCCGGCGGTAGAGTACACCGAAGCAGAGCTATCCGCTTTAACAGCATGGTTCGACGAGGGTAGCAAGCTGCTCTGGGTCGCCTCAGACAGCGACTACCCAGACGGCCAGGAACTACGACCACCTCAGGCGAACGCCGCCCTAGAGGCGGTTGGCAGCACGCTACGCGGTGAGAACGGCGAGACTCAGGACCCGTTGGTGAATTTTGATGCAGCCTACAGGGTTAAGGCTGTGTCAGAGAACTGTGCACCAGAGTACGAGTTCCTTGTCGCCGGCGTCACATACGCCCAGTTCCACGGCTGTGGAGTCATCATCGGATACCTGAACGAAAACTACTATGCCCTTGACGAGACTGACATCGACGGCGTCTATGTAATAATGACATCATCCGACAGCGGCGTCATCAGCGACGAATCCGCGCCTGCCCCTGAGGCTCATAGCCCGGGACAGGAGGGAGCCTTCGCCATGATGGTGCTCGAAGAGATGCCGAACAGCAACTACGTCATCGCGACATCTGACGCGCCGTTCAGCCACTACTCGCCCATGTACAAGCCGGAGCTACAGAAGCCCTCACGGTACAACCTGACGTCAGGCAACCCACAGCAGGGAGACACCTTATTCGGTAACATCCTTGACTTTGCGGTCCGTAACGCCATGGGAGCTTCTATCTCGATGCTTGAGGACGATAAAGCAGGTCTCACAGCGGATGTAGCTGATCTAGAAGCCGAAGTCGCTACAGTGGAAGCAGAGAAAACCCGTCTCGAGGGAGATGTCAGCACTCTAACAAGCGAGAAAGCGTCTCTAGAAGCCGATCTGACGGCGGCGCAGAGCAGCGCCAGCACCATGCAGCTAGCTGCGGTAGCGGCGCTGGTTATCGGTGTTGTCGTAGGATACTTTGTTGGTCCTATGATCAAGAAGGAGTAAACTCTCTTTTCTTATTTTTTATTTATAAAGTTATATTTAATACAATAAACGCGATGATTTTTTTCTCTGTATTTGAAGATGAGGATTCGGTCGATTCATCCAAAATACTTTTACGGCTTATAATGTTTAATTTGAGACTCCGTCAAAGTAAACCTAAAGAAGATGTCAAACCTATATAATGAGAATCCGCGCGGTTAAATTGGCGAGCCCGGGGGGATTCGAACCCTCGATCTCCGGATTAGAAGTCCGGTGCCTTATCCATGCTTGGCCACGGGCTCTCCCTACAACCTCATGGACAGATAAGAGCGTCATCTTTTCCATATTAAAGTAGTGATTCTCACCGGAGTCACGTCAACCCAGCCACGAACCCGCGAAGACGCCCGATCATCTCGTAGAGATCGATGAACTCAAACACGTGAAGAATTATCAAAGCTCCACCCACCATACCCAGTATTATCACCAGTTGACCCATCTGCCTTACCCAGCTCACACGTTTGGCGCGTGGTTTCTCCCTCGAAGGTTTCCTTCTAGCTACACAGTCATGATGCTCTGGGAGACGATGTTTATGGCAGAAGAGATAGTCGCATTCAGGACACCGGTAGGGAGTGACCGTCTGCGCGCCACAGAAATGACAGTTCCGAATGGACTCCTCCATGTGTATTTCTTCCACTGGCATCTATTTTACGATAGTTATTGAGGGGCAGAGGCGCGGTTAGACCCCCGACGACAGCTCCAAGACGCACCGGAGCAGGACGTTCGCCCCGTTGACGCAGTCGGCTTTCAGCGTCCTCTCCTCGGGGCAGTGGCTCCTGCCTCCGATGGATGGCACGAAGATCATGGCTGTCGGACAGACGTGGCTCATGAACTGAGCGTCGTGCCCAGCCCCGCTATGCATAACCTTGTAGGATAGCCCCAACTCCTTTGTCTTTCTCTCAACGAGCTCAACCATCCCGCGGTCGAACCTCACCGGCTTCGCGTCAACCGTCTGAACTAGGTGGCGCTCTAACCCATGCCTCTCCGATGTCTCCTCTATGAGCTTAACAACCTGTTTCTGCCCAACCTCGTAAAGCGCTCTCTCGTACTGCCTGAAGTCAACCGTGAAGAACGCCCCGCCGGGAACCACGTTACGAATGTCCGGCTTAGGGTGCAGCCTTCCCATGGTAACGACCGAGCCGTGCCCCAGCTCCTCCGCCTTCTCCCTCAGCCTGCAGCAGAGGTCGGCGGCCGCTAACAGCGCGTCCCTCCTCAGGTGGAGCGGCGTAGTGCCCGCGTGGTTCGCCTCGCCTTTATACTCTCCGTCCCACCAAGCCATGCCCTGAACCCCCTCGACGACACCCACTTCCAGCCCTTCACTGTGAAGCACGGGCCCCTGCTCGACGTGGAGCTCAAGGTAGTGCCCAGCGTTGAACTCGTCTTTCCCTAGGTAGCCTATCCTCTGTAGCTCGTCCTTGACCGTGACGCCGTCGTCGTCCGAGGCGGCCCACGCCGTCTCTACGTCGAGCTGCCCCGTGAAGACCATGCTTCCCATCATGTCTGGCTGGAACCGCGCCCCCTCCTCGTTGGTGAACGCGGCGACAGCGACACCTCTCCTAGTTTCAACGTCCTCCTGGTTGAGCAGCCTCACGATCTCGAGGCCGGATAGCACACCCAACGCACCGTCGAAGACCCCGGCTTCACTCACGGTGTCAAGGTGGCTTCCCACCACGACGGGGGGCTCACCCTGGTCAGCCCCCTCCCTGACACCGAAAATGTTTCCTATGCGGTCGACCCGGACCTCCAGCCCCTCGTCCCTTAGCCACCCTGTGAACAGTTCCCTTCCCTGCTTGTTCGCGTCGTTGAGGGCGAGGCGGTTCACGCCGTCTCCCTCTCTCCCTACCTGCCCCATCTCCATGAGGGAGCTCCAGAGCCTGTCACCGTCTACCAGCTGCTTCATCTTAAACCCCTCTAAAGTCGACTATACTTTACCGTAGCTACGTATGGGGTTTTTCATCAAAACGAGTTGCTGATAAGATAATGAAACGATGCCGAGGAGCCGGTTTAGCTACTCTTCCTTCTTCTTGAAGACGGTGAAGCCGCAGTTGCCGCAGGTGTACCTGTCGCCGTGGTCGGCCATGAAGTAGCCTTTGCCACACCTGTTGCAGAACGGCCTCTTTCGCACAAGCTTTCCGTCTTTGATCTCGTAGTGTTTACTCACAGTGTCAGACATGATCACTCCTCCTCTGGCTTCTCCTCCTCAGGCTCTGGCTCCGGTTTTGGCTCCGGTTTTGGCTCCGGCTCAGCCGGCGCGGCGGACATGTTACGCTCTATGATGTGCTTTGGCTCCACCTTGAGAGCCATCTTGGGGTCCTCGTACACGTGGGCGACCCCGACCGTCGTCCTAGTCCCGGACTTGGTCTTCATCTCCCTGACGTAGACCTGGTTCAGTTCAACGCGTAGCGCCACAGCCAGCTCGATCCTTACGCTGGACCTGCTGGGCGTTGAAGGCTCCTCCACCTTGAACTCTACCTCCCGTCTCTTGAACAGGGGGTTGGTCTTCGTCGAGGTCAGTATCAGCTTCAATTCAGTTTTCCTCCATCTCTGCCATGAAGTCCTTGGCCCATCTTCTCCGCTCCTCTGTCAAGGTCACCACGACCATGCCTTCACGGGGTTGTCCGTAGACAATCACGGAGCCGATTGGCATCATCGCCATGAGAGGAAGGACCAATAGATCCTCTTCACCTTCAACAACAACCCCGAGCCTCTTTTTAAGGGTTATCGCGTCCCGAAGCACCCTCTGCGCCTCGGCCTTGATGGTGCCCGCTGGGTTGCTGACAGTGACCTTCTCCCGTTTGAACTTGAAAGGCTCCACGGCCTGCCTCATGACTCGGTGATCGACGACAGCCAGGTCGGGGTGGAGACCAGACTCGATGACATAGAACGTGACGTAGTCTCCGACCGTTGCGAAGCAAGGCGGCTTCTTTTCCTCCAGGATCTCCCTGAGAACAACGACGTTATCTGACACGTCTCCCCTGATGAGTTCACCCAGGGGCGTCTTCAGGTCTCCGCGCATCTCGAAGGGAAGTTTTAGATCCTTGAACCCCGTCAGTTCCTGCGCCGCCTTACCTTATCTTGAGGGCGTAGTTCCCAGCCTCTTTGGCTTCGAGCTTCTCCGCGAGAAGGCTGTTCTCCGGGTCAAGCACCACCAGTAGGCCGGAGAAGTCGTCGCTCAGCTCGGTGCCTTTGCACACCGGGCAGACGTTCTCGTTGGTTATGATCTTGCATGTACGGCAGGCTCTCGGCATTACTCTTCCTCCTGCTCCTCCTCCGGTTCACCCACCGCCTCGGCTCGTATCCAGTCCAGCTTCCCGAGCATCGGCTGACGAGCCGTGACACCTATCTTGCCGCTGCTGCGGCCCCGGGGGAAGCTCACAGCCACTATGCGGACCCTGAACACGTCTCCCCTGCTTATGGTTCTGCCGCTCTCCTTGCCCAGCAGCACTCCCTGCCTCTCGTCGTAGCTTATGAAGTCGTCCATCAGCTGGCTGACGTGGAGAAGCGCGTCCACGGGGCCTATCCTCAGGAAGGTGCCGAAGTCAGCTACCTCCACGACCTCCCCCTCGATGACTTCCTGGAGTTGGGGGAAGAACGTCAGTATATCGAAGATGACTGGGTGGTGGGTGCCCCCGTCCCCCGGTATTATCCGGCCGTTGGGGTTCACCTTGAGCTCGATGACGCTGATGATGTAGCCAAGTTCCTCGTCGACCAGCCCCTCGTACTTGTTCCTAAGCTCGAGGTAAGCCGCGGCTTGGAGCGGCTTCCCGAACATGCTGGGGTCGATCCTAATGGTGTCCTTGAGGGTGATGAGGTTGAACATGGCTAAGCCTCAGCTATTACCGTGGGGAACGATAAAAATGTTGTTGAAACCTGTCAAATCTCGATGAGCACCTCGAAGGAGTACTTGCTGATGATGCTATCAAGGTACTCCTTCCACTCATCGCCGACCGTGACCAAGACGTAGATGCCGGCGATGTCGGCTCGCTGGTTACGCACCAGGTCTACGAGAGCTTGGACAGTCTCCCCCGTCCTGACGACGTCGTCGATGATGAGGACGCTGTCCTTCTTCTTTATAGCCGACTTGGGGACGTAGAGGCTCTTCCTTATCGCGCTTCCACGCGGAATATAGGTCTCCTCGACGAACTCCTGGATCCCCACCTCCTTGGAGTCCTTTGCTATGAGGAGGTCGATGTCGAGTAGGTTGGCCACCAGTGTGGAGCACGGAATCCCGTCCACCGCCGCCGTGAGGACCTTGGTGACTCTCCGCCCAGCGAACTTCTCCATGGCGTAGTTGCTCAATATCTTGAGCCATGTGATCTCGTTGACGAGGGGCGTGTTGTCGAAGTAGCCGTCCTCGTCGAACATTATGCGTTTCTTCAGCGCGTCCTTGATGTTGGTGATCTCTGTGAGCTTCGCGTACAGTCCCTGGGCTCGGGAGTAGCTGGGGAGGACGTGACCGCGCATATACCTGCTCAGTATCGGCGGGCTCAAGCCCAGGACCACCGAGAGCTCCTGATACGTGTGAGACTCGCTAGCCACCTTCAACAAGTCGGTGATCATCATACGGTACTTAAGTTCCCGGACTCTCGTTTCGGCCATGCTTCCCCTTCCCTTGATCCTCGTGGCGGGCCTGAGGGGATTCGAACCCCTGGCCAACGGCTTTCCTCGAACCTTTAGTCTTAAAAGGCCGATGCTCTACCTTGCTGAGCTACAGGCCCACACATCTAAGGCGTTAACCAGTTTACATCAAATCCATATATAACTTTTTTTCGATTTGCTCTATTCATTTAATATATACGTTTTTTAGGTCTAAAAATTCAGAGACAACTCTTATTAGACGAGTGTAAAAGCATTCTGGTGCAGAGTTATGCGGCTGTGGTCCAGCCTGGTAAGACCTCAGCCCCCCAAGCTGATGACCCGGGTTCGAATCCCGGCAGCCGCACCAACTTTTTCAATGAACATACAGCTCGATTTTTCCCCTCCAAAGTGATCATCAAACATGAACGTGGGCATTCGCCGCGGGGTCCCTTCGATAAGCACCGGCGGTGACCGTGACGGCGGCAGGAATACGGCCGAGGAGTACGCTAACTTGGAGCCTGTGTTCAAGGGTGTTCTACGGTGTTCCCTGATAGCCAGCCCTATGTCGCTAGCGATATGTTTTAATAATCGTCCGCTAAACTTACAGACATGCTATACTGTAGAAGATGCGGAAAAGAGATCAATGATGAGGCGAGGTACTGCCCCAACTGTGGGACCGAGACGAGGGGAACCCACTGGGAGGAGGTCACCGTCGCCGCCGACGACCTAATCGGACGCGTCAGACAACTCATTGCCGAGGGAAACGTCAGGAGGATAGTCGTCAGAAACGAGAAAGGAGATCTATTACTGGAGATCCCTGTGACGGCCGTAGCCATCGGGGCATTGATCGCGCCATACCTTGCGGCGCTGGGGGCCATCGCCGCGATAGTGACTAGGGCTACAATTCACATAGAGCGTAGAGACGTCGAAGAGTAGCACCCAACTTCTTTTCAACCAGGTTTTTTCTGTAATAAATCCACAATTTCAAACCTGCACATGGCGTAATGTGTTGGAAACTTGTCTTCACGCCGTTTGAAGGAACCATGATCTTGCATGTATCTTGTAAAATGACCTTTCCATGTTAATATGTGGTTTCATCGTACTGTTCAATGTTTGAATGTCTCGGAGCCATGAGACAAACTTAACTACGATGTTACAATAATCGGTGTGTCTCGGGGACAACGTGGCGCGATGTTGATGTTTTCTTACAAGGCAACGAGTAAATAGTATGTAGGTAAGATATAGTTTTGCCCGGATGGGAGCGGAAGAAAGGCCGAAGAGGCGAAGGGCCAGAAACCCGCTGAGCAGCAGGGATGGGCTTCAAAAGAGC
>DAOVEE010000255.1 GCA_030669135.1 Candidatus Bathyarchaeota archaeon
GCACGCCTTCCCCGGCAGGATAGGCGAGCTCAACGTCGACGCATGCAAGAAGGGGTACGACGCGGCGGAGGTGGCGTAATGGCCCAAGTAGTGAGAGCGTTCGCGCCCAAGGCGAACCACGAGAAATGCATAGGCTGCGGCCAGTGCGAGACCTTCTGCCCCGAGGGCACGGTCATGCTCAACGACGACAGGAAGCCCATCTTCGACTACAGGTACTGCAAGGGCTGCGGCGTCTGCGCTAACGAGTGCCCCGTGGACGCCATAGAGATGGTGAAGGAGGGGACACAATGAGCTTCATGAGGATGATGGAGGGAAACGAAGCCGCAGCCTGGGCGGCCAAACTGGCCAGGGCCGAGGTGGTGCCCGCCTACCCAATAACGCCGCAGACCGAGCTCATCAGCCACATCGCGTCCCTCATCGAGGAGGGCACCATGAAGGCCGAGTACATAAAGGTCGAGGGAGAGCACACGGCCATGGCGGCAGCCATCGGAGCCTCCGCCGCCGGCGCCAGGGTGTTCACCGCCAGCAGCAGTCAGGGCGTCTGCTACATGGAGGAAGCCCTCTGGATGCCCCCCGGCATGAGGCTGCCCATAGTCATGTGCTTCGTCAACAGGGCGATAGCGCCCATAGGGGGCCTCAGGCCCGACCACAACGACAGTCTGCTTCAGCGCGACAACGGCTGGATACAGCTCTACTGCGAGAACAGCCAGGAGGCCCTGGACACCATACTGATGGCCTACAAGATCGGCGAGAACAGGGACATCTACCTCCCGGTGGCTCCGTGCTACGACGGCTACTTCGTGTCGGCCACGGCGACCCCCACGACGGTGCCGGACCAAGAGAAGGTGGACGACTGGCTGCCGCCCTACAAGCACGAGATGTACAGCCTCCACCCCGACGACTTCAGGCGGCCCCCACGCCCCATGAACATAGCTAAGGCAAGGTACGAGGTCCAGAAGGCCCACGACCGGGCCAAGAAGGTCATCGAGGACGTGGACAGGGACTTCAAGAAGGTCTTCGGGAGAGGCTACGACGGGTTCATCGAGGAGTACAGGTGCGAGGACGCCGACGCCGTGTTGATAACCATGGGCAGCATGACGGGCACAGCCCGGGACGTCATAGACGCGATGCAGGAGGACGGCAAACGGATAGGGCTGGTGAAGCTCAGAGGCTTCAGGCCGTTCCCAAGCGAGGAGTTCAGGGAGATCGCCAAGAAGTACCAGGCAGTCGCCGTCGTCGACAGGAACACCAGCTACGGCTCAGCCGGAGGAGGAATAGTCTCCATGGAGCTGGCGCGCGCCCTCTACCCCATGGACGACAGGCCCCTGCTCCTGAACTTCCACGTCGGCCTCGGCGGAAGCGACGTCACCATGCGCCAGATAGAGTACATGGCCGACAAGACCTTGGAGGCGATGGAGAAGGGCAAGGTGGACGAGGCCGTGGACTGGGTCGAGCTCCACGACCTGGGAGAGGTGATGTAGATGACAGAGAAACTATTCGATAAACGATACGAGGAGAACATGCTCCAGGGCGGCACCACGTGCTGCCCAGGCTGCGGTGGCCCCCTCTTCTGGAAGCTGGCGCTCCAGGCGCTGGGGCCGAGGACCGTGATCTATGGCGACGGGCCCTGCGCCATGTGCGCCATCAGGAACGTCAAGATACCCACCTTCAGCCTCCACTTCAGCTTCGTTGCCGACGGAGCCACCGGCATAGTCAGCGCCTTCAAGGCCAAGGGGTGGGATGACATCACCATAGTCAGCTCAGCCGGGGACGGCGCCACCGGGGACATCAGCTTCGGGAAGATCTCCGCCGCCGCCGAGCGAAACGAGAACATGATACAGCTCTGCATCGACAACGAGGCGTACATGAACACGGGCATCCAGAAGAGCGGGCTCACACCCTACGGCGCCTGGACCACCACCACGCCGGGGGGCAAGAAGAGCAACAAGAAGGACGTGCCCCTCATCATGGCCGCCCACGGGATACCCTACATGGCCACCGTGAGCGTAGCCTACCCCCGGGACCTACAGGATAAGCTGCGGAAGGCCAAGGAGATCGAGGGCTTCAAGTACATTCACGCCGTGATCCCGTGCCCCACGGGCTGGAGGTTCGACCCCGCCAAGGCGGTCGAGGTCTCCCGGCTGCAGGTGGACACCTGGGCGTGGCCCCTCTACGAGGTCGAGGGGGGAGTCCTCGGCATGAGCAGGAAGCCCGAGCAGAAGCCTGTCACCGAG
>DAOVEE010000246.1 GCA_030669135.1 Candidatus Bathyarchaeota archaeon
GGAGAACCCGGCAACCAAACACATAGCACCCCGAGACCGTTTTAAACATTATTCTCTGACATACACCCGTCTACCGCCGACGAAAGTCATCTGGCACTCCAAGTCCAGCAGCCGCTCCGGCTCAACCTCCAGCGGGTTAAAGTTCCACACCGCCAGGTCCGCGTACTTCCCCGCCTCGATGCTCCCCACCCTGTCCTCCATGAAGCAGTGCAGCGCCGCCGGCATCGTGTAGAAGCTCAGCGCCTCCTCCGCCGTCACCGCCTCCCCGGTGCCCAGGGTCACACCCCTTATCGTCTTCCGGGTAACACTCGCGTAGAGCCCAACGTTGGGCAACGGCTGAGTCACCGTGGCGTCGTGGCTGATCCCCACCGGTATCCCACGCCCCGCCAACGTCTTCACCGGCATACACTCCTCGCAGCGCTCAGCCCCCAGGGCCTCGAGGAAGCTGTCACCCAGGAAGTAGAGGAAAGCGGTTTGGGTGTTCACCATGACGCCCAGCTCCACCATCTTCCGGAGCGCGTCCTCCGACGGGAAGTAGCAGTGCACTATCTGGTGCCGCGGGTCCGGCCTCGGCGTCTTCCTCTGAGCGTACTCGTACGCGTTCATAGTAATGTCGATGGCCTTGTCTCCTATGGCGTGGATAGCCACCTGGAACCCGTTGACGTGGCCCAGGTGCACCATCTCGTTGAGCGCCTCCTGCTCTATCATCTGGACGCCGTGCACATCCGGCAGGTCCCTGTACCCCTCGTAGAAGAGCGCGGTCCTGGGGCCGACGCCGCCGTCCACAGCCATCTTGAGGCCGACGATCCTGAGCACGTCGTCGCCGCCCACCGCGTAGTTCTCCACCGCCCACCTGGCCTCGTCGAGGCTCTGGAGGAACCCCACCTGGATAAGCGTCCGGATGGTCAGCTCCCCCTTAGCGTGGCTGCTCCTGTAGGCCTCGATGTTGTCCTCCAGGAGCCCCGGCTCGATGAGCGTGGTGAACCCAACCGAGTGGTAGTCCCTGCACGCCTGCCTTATGGCCTTCTCCTTGTCCTCCAGCGTCCACCTTATGGCGTCGGTGACGAGCGTCGTGGCCCTGCCCCTGAGGAGGCCGGTGGGCTCCCCTCCCTCGTCCCTCTCGATGACGCCGAACTCTGGGTCAGGCGTGTCCTTCGTTATCCCCGCGATCTCCAGAGCCCTGGTGTTGGCGACGCCCATCTGGAACACGCGTTTGATGTACACAGGGTTTTCGGGGCTGAAGGGGTCGAGGTCGTACCGCGTGGGGAACCGCCTCTCCTCCAGGAGGGTCTCGTCCCAGACATAGCCCAACACCCACTGACCCGGGGACGCCTCTCGGACCCTCTCCTCCATTATGCCTTGGATGTCCTTAATACTCCTCGCCTTGGGGTACCTTATGTCGGCGACGAACGCCGACGAGATGCCTTGCTCCAGCATGTGGTCGTGGGTGTTCACCAGGCCCGGCGTCAAGGACCGCCCCGCGAGGTCGACTACGTCGGTCATGGGCCCGATTAGCCGCGTCACCTCGGGCTCTGAGCCAACGACAATTATCTTGCCGTCCTTGACGGCCACGGCTTCCGCTATTCTCCGCTCCGCGTCCATCGTGACCACTGGCCCGTTCTTTATGACAAGGTCTGCGAACGACATGGAAAATAGGATGACTACGGGTATTTAACGCCTTGAACCTACTTGCCCAGCCGGTACACCGAGTCCTCGGTGCCTATGTAGGCGAGGTCGGCGTACCCGATGAAGAGCCCCGTCTCCAGCAGCCCCTGGACGCTGTGCAGCCTCCGGTTCAACTCCCTAGGGTCCTCGATGGCACCGAAAAGGGCGTCCACCAGGTTGTTCCCGTTGTCCGTCACCACGGGCCCCAGCTTCCCCACGGCCTGCCGCACCGTCGCCTCGGCGCCCATGGCCTCCAGCTTCCTGAGCACCGGCGTCACCGCTATGGGATGGACCTCCAGGGTGACGGGCTGATCCCTCCCAAGCTTGTCCGTTAGCTTACTCTCGTCCGCGACGAAGATGTATTCTCTGCAGCAGCTGGCCACTATCTTCTCCCGCAGCAGGGCTCCTCCGCCGCCCTTGATGGCGTTTAGGCAGCGGTCCAGCTGGTCTGCGCCGTCGAACCCCATGTCCAGCTCCGGGTACTCGTCCAACGTGGTGAGGGGTATACGGGCCTTGACGGCCTCCTGTATCGACTGGTAGCTTGTGGGGACGCCCTTCACGTCTGTAAGCTCTCCAGCCCGCAGCCTCTCACCGATGGCCCTGATGCCCTCGGCGGCGGTGGAGCCGCTCCCCAAGCCCAGCACCATGCCGCTCTCGACGTGCTCTATGGCTTTCGCTGC
>DAOVEE010000133.1 GCA_030669135.1 Candidatus Bathyarchaeota archaeon
AAAGGTCTTGGTCTAAAAGATTACTGATATAGAGTCACGGAACACTCATTCTAGAATATATTATTCTTTCTAAACTCGTGAGAATATCATATCTCATGACACAGAGTATAGAATATGGAGGATAAAATCGATGTTTTATCAGGTTTTGCGAATTCTTAAATCAATGGCGCTGAAATGAGACTAAGATAACAAGCTTGAAGAACTCGTTGACTAAGAAGATCCTGATAGCAGGGGTGGGGAACAGACTCATGGGAGACGACGGCTTCGGCCCCAGAGTGATAGATCTTCTGTCCTCGGCTCCTCTGCCTGAGAACGTGGAGGCGAGGGACATTGGAACAGCGGGCCTGACCATCGCCACCGATCTCAGCGAATACGATCTCGTCGTCTTCGTGGACTCTGTGAACATCGAGGGGGAACCTGGGCAGATCTACAAATCGGGCATCGTGGTCGAAGAGGGGGGAGGGGACGCCGCAGAACTGTCCAGATTCACGCTGCACGAGGTCGGCTTGGAAGGACTTTTAAAGTTCGCCAAAGCGATAGGCGCACTGCCCTCGAGAGTGATTCTGATAGGGTGCAAGCCGAAGGCTTTAGGCCCCAGCCTCGAACTCTCTCTCGAGGTTGAGGACACCCTCCAGAGGGCGGCAGATATGGCCCTCGCTACCGTGGAGGACTTTCTTCAGAAAGAAATGAATAAAAATTTAGAAGGTTAAATGGGTTAGATCTCCAGTAGGTGGACGATCTTCTCGTCCCCGTTGAAGACCTGGATGGAGCAGGCAAGGCAGGGATCGAAGCTCCTGATCGTCCTGACTACATCCACGCCCGTCAGCTCCCCTGCCTCAGATATTGGGCTGCCGACGATGGCGGCCTCATAAGGCCCGAGGTCGCTCTCACCGAGCTTGGGGCCCGAGTTCCAGGTGCTTGGCGCTATGATCTGGTAGTTTTCGATGTGGCTGTTCTTCATGACGCACCAGTGGGCGACCCCGCCCCTCATGGCCTCGTGTAGGCCGACGCCTAAGCCATCTTTGGCCTTCTTGTACTTGTTCCAGATCTTCGCCTTGCCATCCTTTACCAGGCCCAGCCCCGCCAGCACAGTCTTGTACAAGACGTAGGCCGAGTAGGCGTAGTAGTAGGCCCTTGCTCTCACCCTCTCGACGGTGTTGACCTTCTCCGGGACCTTCCACTCGAACTCCATCGCCTCGGCGTTCCTGTACGGGACGACTGTGGCCTTCGGTAGGGCGAACTTGACGCTGCTCCCCGTGGATTCGGGGATGAGCTTCCCTATTGCTGTGGCCCACATCCGTGCGATGGGGCCTAGCTCCATGGTGTATAGCTCGCCGCTGCCCTTCCAGTCCAGCCAGCGCACCGAGGTGCCCCAGCTGTACTTGCCGTCCCACTGGCCGTAGGCTCCGGGGTGGGGCTTAGTGACCTTGTTCCACGGGTGGTACTTGGTGACGGGGTTCCCCAGGGGGTCCTCCTCCACCTTCTTGCCCTCCCAGTCGTCGAAGTAGCTTGACTCCACCATCTCCTGGATTCCTACATTGATCTCGACCAAGTCCTGGGTCTTCAGCTCGCCGTCTATGATTACTCCGGGGGAGGCCTCCCTCTTCAGAGCCCAGTCTGCCATGTCCTCGTACTTCGCGTTGTAGGCCGTGGGGTCCTCGTAGGCGCCGTAGGAGACCATGTTGTTTTCCCTAGCTCCGCACTCCTCGTACCCCATGCTGAGCACAAAGTCCAGAAGGTCGTTCATCACTGGAACGAACCCCTTGGCGTACGCTACGTTCTGAGCCAGCATGGCGGCGTACTGCTCCAAGTCCGTGGGTGTTAGGGTCTTCGCCACCCCCCCAGGCACAAGAGTGTTGACATGGGGGTGCTTCGCCCCTAGCAGGGAGGCCATCTTCCGGCCCACCTTCTCTATCGCCAGAGAGCTCTGCCACAGACTGCCGGAGATCGGGTTGAGGCCTATCATGATGTCTGCGATCGTGGCGTATCCGTGGTTCTCGACGTGGGGGGAGCTAGTAGCCTTCGCCGCCTCCCACCAGTCCGGGTTGGATTTCTCCACGATGGCCTGGCTGTAGTCGGGGCCCTCTAGGATGAGGCAGCCCAAGGCTGCGTCGTAGAGCTGCTCCGCTCCCAGGATCAGGTTCCTGACTGCTATTCCCATGGGGGGTGGGGGCGCCTTGTATGCCATGTCCACCGTCATCGCGGCAGCGATGCCGTGGGGCGTCGGGCAGACCCCGCAGGTCCTCTGGGTGATCCAGATGGCGTCCACTGGCTCCCTGCCCTTCAGGATGATCTCCCATCCCCTGAACATGGTGCCGAAGCTACGGGCGTCCGTGTACACTCCGCCGTCCATGTCTGCCTTGGCGTGAACTCCGAGGTGCCCCTCGAGTCTAGTCATGGGCTCTATGGTAATCTCTTGCACTACCATTCAATCCACCTCACAGTTCTCTCCCGATCAATGCATCCTTGATCCTGCTCCAGACGGCGTCCGCGCTCCCGCCGAAGCTTCGTATCTTCTCGAATGCGAAGAAGCTCGCAGGCGCCTTCGACAGGAAGGGGCTGAAGGGCGGGTCAGGGAACCCTGGTTCGGTGCAGCCGATGCATGGGGAGCCCATGCTTGGGCATCCGCCTACGCCTTCCACGAAGCCTCTCTTTGGAACGTCGCAGTGGCTGATGGGGCCCTTGCAGCCCATGGTGCCCATGCAGTAGGGCTCTCCGAACTCGTGACTGTTTTTACCGTCTGCAAAGAGGCCCGCCCTTGGGCAGTTCTCGTGGGCTGTGTGTTCGAAGATGAATAGAGGTCTGTTGTGCTCGTCCAGAGCCGGCAGCGGGAGGAATCCTCTCAACGCTAAGACCGCGTACGCCAGTGTTTCTGCCATGTGTTCGCCGTGGGCCGGGCATCCAGGGACGTTTATGATTGGTATGCCGAGTCTGCTCTTCCAGCCCCTGCCTAGGTAGTCCATGGCTCCCTTGGCGCCCGTCGGGTTCGGGTTTCCGCTTGGAATACCCCCGAAGGAGGCGCATGTACCCGCGCAGACGATGGCGGCGGCGTTCTTAGCCAGCTTGTCCAGCCTGTCGTTGAACGTTATCGGGTTACCCTCGTCGTCTTCTCCTATGACGCACCAGTAGCCCCCCGTCTTCTTGGCCTTGGACTCATCCGGAATGGCTCCCTCGAGGACTAGCACGAATGGGTTTAGCTCCCCCTTCTCCGCGGCTTCTACGGCCGTTAGGGCATCGTCTCCCCAGGGTAGCATTACCGTGGCGTGGTAGTCTAAGGTTATTCCTGCGGCTTGGGGTATGAATCCTGTGAGTAGATCCAGAAGGTTTGGATGGCTCGCGTTAAGAAGCGATACCGTGCAGCCGGTGCAAGCTTGCCCCGGCAGCCAGATCACGTGTATCTTGTCTATTTCTGTCGTTTTCGATCTCTCCTTTCTTTTCCTTTTTATTACCCATTTCATTTCCATCATTGTATAAGAACCTTTTACTTACCCGAGCATTGGAGAGCCACATAAAAAAAATAATGTTTTAAAAAAGAAGTGAATAAGACCAGAGAAACAGCTTTCGTAACAAATATAGTCAGGTTGCTAGATAATGGTGTGGAAAGTGATTGCCTTGAACAGTCTGTTGGCGGCTATTTATGCGTTCTCTGTCGAGAAACTACCATACATAACTATAGTTGTAACCTTCATCGGGGTGGCTTTACGTGTCATGAGGTGGCGTTCCAGCCCACCGGACCACATGAAGATCAAGATGGACCCGGTGGAGTCCATCAAGTATGTGATTCTGGATGTCGTGTTATTCAGGAAGACTTGGAGGACAGATAAGGTCATGTGGCTCGCGTTGTTCCTGTTTCACGGCAGCGTGGCGGGCATCGTCTTTGGGCACATGAGAGGCTTCCATATATGGTCCATACACATGTTCGAGTCCCTTGGCCACACGTTCGCCGAGTTTATGGTGCATACGCTACCCATCTACGTCGGATATGTCTTCATCATCACCCAGGTGTACTTCCTCATCAGACGGGTGATGCTTGAGAACAAGCAGTTGACCTCTATGCCCAACGACTACATCGCGTTGGTGCTTCTTCTATTGAAGAGCATCGCCGGTCAAGGCATGAGGCTTGTGCCGCCTGAGGGAGTCCCTTCAACGCTGTATAGCGTGGTGTTCATTCCTCGCTTCGTTGTGCTTCACCTAGAGACTATTCCTAACTCTCATTGGTTTCACGTTCACATCATCCTCACGCAGCTGTTCATCATGTACGTGCCGTTCAGCAAGTTCATTCACATCATCACAGGCGTGATTGCGCCCGCAATCTATGGCTCTAGGAGGAAGGAAATTGACCGATGAATTAAACGAGAAAGCCAAGGCCAGCCTAGGTAAGTTCACCAGACGCCAGGTAATGGAGCTAGATACCTGTGCCCACTGCGCATTGTGTACTGAAAACTGCCCCGCTTATAACGAGTCCAAGGACCCTCTTCACGCACCTGGCGTCAGATCCGCCATGGCTGTGAAGCTCTACGACAAGAAGTACAACGTCCTGACGAGACTGTTCGGTAAGACCGAGATCACGGAGAAGGATGTGAAGGAGCTCTCGGAGAGCGCGTACCATTGCACTCTCTGCGGTCGATGCATGGAGTCATGTCCCTTCGGGTTCCAGACCCATGAGCTGTGGAGCAGGATCAGAGAGATCGTCGCTGATCTAGGGGGGACACCGACCAACGTCGCTAGACTCGGGAAGATGCTTGACGCAAACATGAACCCGTATGGCATGGATCCCGATGAGCGCCTCGACTGGGTGGACTACGCTGGCATGGACGAGATCCCCGAGAAGGAACAGGCTGAGGTAGCGTACTTTGTCGGGTGCACTACAGCTTTCAAGGGAGTCAACCATGAAGTCGCTTTCAGCATCGCCTCGATCCTCAATGAGGTAAACGAGGACTGGACGGTTCTCGGCGAGGACGAGTGGTGCTGCGGAAGCCCAAGCCTCCTCTCTGGAGACGAGCATACGGCGAAGGAGTACGCGTTGCATAACGTCGAGGCTCTGGAGTCCAGGGGGGTCAAGAAGGTAATCACCGGATGCGCCGGCTGCTACAGGGTCTTCAGGTTCGAGTACCCCAAGCTACTGGGAAGGGAACCAAAGTTTGAAATCCTTCACGCGGTGGAGTACCTGAGAGACGTGCTGGTCTCCGGGAGACTTAAAGTGGAGTCCATGGTTGAGAAGGTCATCTACCACGACCCATGTGAGTTATCAAGGCTCAGTGGCGTGATTGAG
>DAOVEE010000296.1 GCA_030669135.1 Candidatus Bathyarchaeota archaeon
TAGCGTACGTGATAGGCGTGGTGAGGAGGTCTGAGGCCGGGCTCGGTGACGTTGTCGCCATTCTAGGTGCGGGCCCCATCGGTCTGCGTGCGTTGGAGGTTGTCAGGAACGCGGGGGTCTCCAAGGTGATCGTGTCTGAGCCCGTGGGTTATAGGCTCGACTGCGCTGAGGCGTTGGGAGCCGATGTGCTGGTGGACCCGAAGGCCGTGGACCCGGTGGAGGCGGTGCTTGCGGCCACAAACGGGGATGGGGTCGACTACGTCTTCGACACGGCTGGCAGCCTAGGTGCAACCATACAGGGGTTGAAGATGCTCCGATCTGGAATGGGAGGCCTGGGAACACTGGTACTCATGGGACTGTACGAGAAGCCGGATCTGACTGTGAACCTTTCGGAGCTCATGTACAAGGCGGGGAAGATAGTCGCGGAGTGGGGCATAAGGGAAGGGCGAAGCAGGAACGTCCATGATGCCTTGCATCTGATGTCTGAGAAGAGGGTCAACATAATGAAGTGGATCACCCACAGGATGCCGGAGATGAAGGCGGTGGAGGCCATGGAGATGCTGATCAACAAAGAAGAGGGAGCCATCGGCGTCGAGATCGTCCACTAGCTATAATGGCCGCCCCTGGGGCAGCGTCCTGTAGTGGGACGTGGGTGACAGCTCGTACCTGTCTATCATAACGTCGACGACGGCAGGCTTCCCGGAGTCGAAAGCGGTCTGCATCGCCTCTTTCAGTTCGCCGGGTCTCTCGACTCGTTGGCCGTGGCAGTTGAAGGCCTCGGCCACCCTGCCGTAGTCTATGTCGACGAAGTCTGAGGATTTGAGTGCCTTTCCTTCGCCTCTCCACTTGAAGCCGTAGTGGAGCATCCCCAGGGTTACGTTGTTGAAGACGACAGCCACGAAGGGCTTGTCGCAGCGGAGGGCGGTCTCAAGCTCTGATATGTGGTAGGCGACGCCTCCGTCCCCCGTTACGTCTAGGACCTTCCGGTCTCCGGCGGCGTACTTGGCGCCTATGGCTGCGGGGAGGCTCCACCCCAAGGTCCCCGCGGCTCTTATGTAGGTCCTTCCGGGGGCGACTGTGGGGTAGAGGACGCCTGTCCAGGCGCCCATCTGCCCGGTGTCGGCCACCAGTATGTCTTTTTCGCCGAGGACGTCCCTGATCTCTTTGATGACTCGATGGGGCTTGATGGGCACCGCGTCTGAGCTCATGACGGAGGAGGCCAAGTCGCTCCACTCCTTCTTCAGGGTGGCTACGTGTTCGAGGTACCTTCTTTTCTCGGGTTTCCTCGTCATCTCTTTGAGCACAGCGAGGAGGTCTTGTATCCCCTTTTTTGCGTCGCAGACCATCTTCGACGCTACGTTGTAGTTTCTCCCGATGGTCTCCGGCTCCACGTCGAGCTGTAGTATGGCGGCGTCTTGCCCGGGTACTGTCCAGTTGTCTGTCGACATGCCGCCGGCTTTGGAGCCGATGATGAAGACGACGTCGGCGTCGTCGACCACCTTGTTGGCGGCTGAGCTTGAGTACCT
>DAOVEE010000135.1 GCA_030669135.1 Candidatus Bathyarchaeota archaeon
CTAGCACCGTGGACGCATGCAGTCCTGCGCTGCTAAGAGAGTCTCGGAAACGCGCCGATGAGATGGGGGTGGGTCTACAGATCCATGTCTCTCAATCCGTGGTGGAGTTCCAGGAGATCATGCGCAGGTACGGTAGGACCCCCATCGAGTTTCTCCACGAGGTAGGGTTGTTGGGGCCGGACCTCATCGCCGGCCACAGCATACTGATCGGCGGTCACAGCAAGGTCGGGTACGCGGACCCTTGGAAACGGGACATCAAGCTATTGGCCCAGACGGGGACAACGGTCGCGCACTGCCCATTGGTATTCGCTAGGTACGGGATAGCCATGGAGTCGTATGCCAGGTACCTGATGGAGGGGGTGAACGTCGGCATCGGCACCGATACCTACCCGATGGACGTCATCAGAGAGATGGCCCTCGCGGCCACGATATCGAAGATCATCGATGGCGAGCCCCGCGTTGCCACCTCCCGCGATGTCTTCAACTCCGTCACCCTATGTGGCGCCAAGGCTCTCGGGAGAGACGACCTGGGGAGGATAGCCCCCGGCTGCAAGGCAGACATCGTCATCGTCAAGCTGAACTCAATAAACATGTCCCCAGTCAGGGACCCGATCAGGAACCTGGTGATGAGTGGAAACAACAGCGATGTCAACACGGTCATGATCGATGGCAAGATCGTGGTCGAGGATGGCAGAGTACCGGGAATCGATGAGGAGAAGCTGGCCGAGAACCTCCAGAGAGAGCAGGAGAGGGTGTGGGACATGCTGCCCTCCCACGACGTGTTCGGTAGGACCATCGACGAGATCACCGTACCATCGTTCAAAGAATGGGAAGAACCATAGATCCGTTTTCCAACCTCTTCCTGTTCAGACTCCCGCCTACGCGCGCGTTAAATCGATAGTGAATGTTATTTATCTTCAAGTGAAGTTCTACTGGGCTGATGTTCATGGTTTACCCGAAGTGGAGTGAGATCAGAGATTCCCTGCTCAAAGGAAGAAACGTCCCGATGATCGAGTCCGACATGCCGACCTTCATGGGAGTGCCCCACGCACAAGGTCCAGAGGACCTCCGGGGAGTCGATGTCGCCATCATCGGTGCCCCCTACGTGGCGAGCTGGGGGCCTTACAGCGGCGTCAGCAAGGAAGAGTGGATCGCGTCCCCGAAGAGGGTCAGGCAGCAGTCAGTCAAGTACTGGTCAGGTTACCTCCAGGAGTTCGACATGGACGTATTCGAGCACCTCAAGGTGGTCGATTTAGGTGACGCCGATATTCCCCCGGAAGTCATCGACAGCCCCACCGTCAGCAACATACTCGCCGCCCAGCGTGCCGTCGAGGCTAAGGTGAATTGGGCTCTCGACGTCGGAGCCGTCCCGATCGTTTTAGGTCAGAACTCGCCGTGCGGCTCCTACGCCATAGCGAAGCCGGTTGCCGAGAGGACCGAGGGCAACGTCGGCGTGATCAGCCTCGATACCCACTGGGACAACGAGCCCCTGGACAGGCTCACGATGGACCCGAGGATCGCGGGCTCGGGGAGCTGGAAGGCGAAGATGTATGAGTTCCATGGGAACATGCTCCCGGGGAACCTCGTCGAGATCGGTGAAAGGGGGATGAGCGGCGGGCGGCGGGAGAACATCAAAAAACTCCTCGATGAGGGCGCGCACTTCTATCCCATGTGGGACATCAGGCAACAGGGCATCGAGTGGCTCTGCGGCGAACTCGGCAACGCCTACGATGGGACGGAGGCTGTGTATGTCCACTTCGACATCGATGTCATAGGCGGCGCCGGCCCAGCCCCGGGCGACCTCCTCGGCACTCTTGCGGAGCCCATGGGGATGACAGACTACGAGCTGCTCAGGATCTCATACGAGGTCGGGAAGAGGGGGTTCGACGCCCTCTCGTTTATCTGCATTCCCCCAGGGTCTGCGGTGATATACCGCCTTATCGTATACGTCATAATGTACATGTTGGCGGGGAAAGTTCACTCTAAGATGGAATAATCAGCATCACGCGCGTAGAATCTTATAGATCTTCGACCCTCTGGAGAGTGAGCGATACCCCATGGTGAAGTATAGACCTGTGGATCCCCGGGAGTCCCCGAGGTTCGCCGGCATCAAGACGTTCATGCGCCTCCCCCACGTCACGACGACCGAGGGAGTCGACGTCGCCATCGTCGGTGTCCCCTTCGACACGGGGGCTTCCTACAGGGTGGGTGCCAGGTTTGGGCCGGAGGCGATCCGGAGCGTCTCGGCCCTGCTGCGCCACCACAACGAGGTCCTGGACGTGAGCATCTTCGACCACTGCTCCGTTGTGGACTACGGCGATCTGCCCGTCAACCCAGGCTACATCGAAGACTCGTACAAGATGATAGAGGAGGGCCTCCTCCCCATACTTGATGGCGGGGTGACCCCAATAATGCTTGGAGGCGACCACTCGGTGACCCTCCCGGAGCTCAGAGCCATGGCCAAGACGCACGGACCCGTCGCCCTCATCCACTTCGACTCCCACACGGACACGGGGGACAAGAGGTTCGGCCGCAAGTACACCCACGGGACCCCCTTCAGAAGGGCGGTCGAGGAGGGGCTGATACTGGTCGACCACTCCATCCAGGTCGGGATGAGGGGCTCCATCTACTCCCGGGACAGACTCGACGACGCGAGGAACATGGGGTTCGACCTCGTCACCACAGTGGAGGCTCAGGAGCAGGGCATCGGCGACCTTATTCAGAGGATACGAGACCGCACCGGGGCCGCCAAGGCTTTCGTCACCTTCGACATCGACTTCGTGGACCCGGCCTATGCCCCGGGGACCGGCACCCCCGAGGTGGGAGGGTTCACGAGCAGTGAGGCGCTGCGTGTCGTGAGGGGGATGAAGGGTCTGGATCTGGTCGGCTTCGACCTTGTCGAGGTCCTACCCCAGTACGATCCGTCAAGAATCACGGCGCTCCTGGCAGCCAACATCGTCTACGAGTTCATCTCGCTCATCGCTCTGAGGAAGAAGTTGGCATCAGAGGGATAAGACGCAGCACGCCGAGACAAGTTTTAATCAATTCAGAAGTCAAGGTTCAAGAATGGAGCCGGGCGAGGGATTCGAACCCCCGTGGAGCCGCTCTGCAGGCGGCCGCCTAAACCGCTCAGCCAACCCGGCAGCAAGACCTAGTCTAATAGCGTGATTTTAACCTTTGTGATTGGTGGGACCGCCCGGATTCGAACCGGGGATCACGCGGACCCAAACCGCGTATCGTACCAAGCTTGACCACGGTCCCAGCGCAAACCGTATCGGATGAGGGGCTTTTAAAGAGATCGGCTACCCGTGCCGCCGCTTCGACTCTTCCAGGGCCGCCACCACGGGCAGCGTCTCCCCTGCCAGCATGCTGAGCATGGCTCCTCCGCCTGTGCTGACATGGCTCATCTCCTCGTTTATCCCGAGCATGGAGGCCATTCCTCCCAAGTGTCCTCCTCCGACGACGGTGTAGCCTTTGCAGCGCGCCATGCAGCGTAGCAGCTCCTTTGTGCCGATGTCGAAGCCGCGGCGCTCGAACATGCCGAGGGGCCCCTCCGCGACGACGGTGCCTGCCCTGATGATCCTGCTGCTGAACTGGGCGATGGTGTTGAGGCCGATGTCGTAGATGTTGGTCTCGTCGGTGATCTTGCCGGCGAATATCTCGACGCGCTCCCGGTTCACGTCGAGGGCCACGTCCACCGGGAGAACTACCTTGCCGGGGAACTCCTCCAGTATGGTCTTTGCCTCGTCCACGAGCTTCCTTCCCTCCTCGTCCAGCTCCTCGTAGTGGTGCCTCATTCCTCCCTCCGCCATGTGGAAGCTGTTCCTGATGAGGCCGCCTATGAGTATGCTGTCCGCGATGTCGTCACTGAGCACCCGTTTTATCGCGGGTAATCTGTCGTCCACCTTGGCGCCGCCGAGGAGGTAGACGGCGGGCCTCGCTGGGGTTTCCAGCACCATGTTCAGGGCCTGAAGCTCTCTCTCCATGAGCCTCCCCGCCACCATGGGCGTGGTGTTGCTGAGCCCCACCAGGCTGGGCTGGCTCCTGTGGGCGGCGGCGAAGGCGTCGTTGACGAAGAGGTCCACGAGAGGAGCCATGGTCTTCACGAACTCCGTGCCAGCCAGCTCCTCGGCGGGCGCGATCCTGTTCTCCTCCTCGAGCATCCTCACGTTGTTGAGGACGAGGATCTCTCCAGACTTGAGGGCCTTGATGGCGTTCTGCGCCTCGTCGCCGATGATGTCGCTGGTGTATTTGACCTCCTGCTCCAAATACATCTGCAGTACCCTGGCATGCATCTCCAACCCAGTGAAGTCGTACCTGCCCGGCCTGCTCTGGTGGGCGCCGAGCACAACCTTCGCCTCCCTCAGGTCCTTGATGGTAGGCACCACTGCCTGGATCCTGGAGGCGTCGAGGATCCTCTTGCTGGCGGGGTCGAGAGGGATGTTGATGTCCGCTCGGAGAAAGACGGTCCTCCCGGCAACATCCACGTCGTCAAGGGTGAGAAAGTCGTAGACCATTAAGGTTACCGGCGAGTGCTGAATACGTCGCGTCCGCTATAAAAATATGCTCAGCTACGGGCGTCTACATAGTCAAAAGGCTTTGCGTCCATCTATGTCTCGGTGACCCAGCAGAGGGTGTCGCCCTCGTTGACGCTGTAGTGAACCCTAAGGAAGCTTACCACCCCCTTGAGTGGCGCTGTGGCGACTTGGAGGGGCTCCCCGTGGAGATCAGAGACTATGCCGAGGAGTTCCCCCTCCTTGACGCGCTGACCTGCCTCGACTTTCCGCCTCCAGAGCCCTCCACTCTTGGCATACACACGCTGGGTCGGAGGGTCCACCCGCTGGTCGCCCAGGGCGGCCTCCTCGTCCATCATCCCTATGTGGCGCATGAGGTTCCTAAGGCCCATGTAGTGGTAGAGTACGTCGTCCTCCCTGATGGGGTAGGGCGCCCCGCTCTCGGTCATTATGCATGGTATGCCGTAGAGCCTGACGGCCTCCCCAGTGTTTCCGGAGATGTCGGTGGTCTCTATGTAGTCGCAGTCGAAGCACCGGGCCATCTCGGTCATCTTGTTGGTCAGATTCTCGTCGTCCGTCCTGTAGATGAACATGCCATGGGTTGCGTCCTCGCCCAGGTCCGCGCTGTGGCAGTCTACCAAGTAGTCTGACTTGCTTACGAAGCTGTCGAAGACGGCGTGGGCGACGCGGCGCGTCATGGAGCCCTCGGGGTCTCCGGGGAACACCTTGTTC
>DAOVEE010000159.1 GCA_030669135.1 Candidatus Bathyarchaeota archaeon
GGGCGTAATCAACGTCGAGGAGGACGAGGCTGTCTCCCTCGACGAGACCCTGAGCCGGGTGCTCAAGTTCTACGGAAAGTTCGTGCCGTACAACTAGGAGGACCACCCGGTGAAGGCAGCCCAGGTCCCAAGGTCTTTTCAACAGCCGCACGCAATTGAGCCGAAGCCAGGCTTCCTCGGCGGCGTGATGCCTTCACGCCTCGACAGGAACGCGAAGATGTTTCTGTCAGGCGCAGTCGTCAACGGCGTCTCGAACGGAGTCTTCAACGCGGTCATGCAGCTTTACCTCGTGTCCTTCGGCTTCGACGGCCAAGGCCTGGGCACAATAATCATGATGAATGCGTTGACCGCCACAATCCTCATGATCCCGTGCGGGATTCTGGCGGACCGCATAGGAAAGGGGAAGATGATATTGGCGGGCTTCGTCGCCGTGTCGTTATCGATGGTCTCGTTTTTTCTGGCAGAAAGCATTGAGATGTTCGCGTTGTCGTTCGCGCTCATCGGCGTTTGTAACGCCTCCGCCACCGTGTTCACACCCCTCTACTCGTCGTTCTTCGAGAAAGACGACATGGATAAGGCGTTCGGGCTCTACGGGCTGATCAACATCTCCGCGATGAGCCTAGGCAGCTTAGCGGGGTACGTCCCGCCGCTCATGGTCAACACACTCGGCATCAGCCTGAACGCGGCGTACAGATACACCATGGTCGCCGCGGGGTCTCTCTTCGTTCTCCAGTACCTCTTCTACTACATGTCCAGCTTGAGCATTCAAGAGCGGCTGTCCAGAGAGCTCAGGTTCAACCTCAAATCCAAGCGACTGGTTCTGAAGATGTGCGGAATCGGGCTTCTAGCCAACGTCGCTGGCGGGATCATGTTCAGCCTCTTCCCGTACTACGTGAACCAGAAGTTCGGGGTAGCCTCCGCCGGGCTGGGCACCCTCTTCTTCGTATCCAACTTGGCGATGGCTCTCTCGAAGGGCACCGCCGCGTCTTTCGCGAAACGACTCGGCGGCATGAAGAGCATAGCCTTCGGGATCGCGTTGTCCGCCATATTCCTGTTGCTGATGCCTCTCTCGCCCAGCTTCGGCGTCCTCGCCGTGTTCTACGTGCTCAGGATGGGTACACGGTTCATGTCAGACCCCCTGATCACCAGCATGTTCATGAGGAGCATAAGCGATGACGAACAGTCCACCGCCAACAGCCTGAGGATGATATCGATGAACGGCGGAGGCGTCGTCTCCCCGATCCTGGGGGGCGCCCTGATGGAGAGAGTGGGCCTCGACACGCCCGCCTTCATCGGCGGCGCATTGACGTTACTCGTCGCGGTCCTCTACCCGTTACTGCTTAGACGGGAGGCAGAGGTGCTGATGGAAAACGGGGAGCAACGTTAACTACTTCTCGTGCCCGATTTTCCTAGCAAGCTCAACCGTCTTCTCGTCGCCATGTTTCGCTCGGTACGCCAGTAGCCCCGCCCTGACCACAGCGTTTTTTGGGCCCTCGCTCGGGTCATACCTTGACATGAAGTCGTCACATGGGAACTCGTCGCAGACCCCGCAGTGCTCCAAACCGCGATCCTTAACACAGGTGTATGTCTCGCAATTACCCCAGAACGGCTTACCTTCAACAGCTTTACAGCCGGGGCACTGGGGCTGCTTCTCTCCCTTAAACCAGTCGCAGTCGTCACAGACGGTACCACAAGGCGAAAACTCGTGAGCTTTCATACTAACTATCACCGGAATCGCGTATATAATAACATTAGTGAACGTGTCAGGGCTGCTCCTAGATGAAAGTGGGGGAAAACCCTAAACCAGAAACAGTGTCTTCATATCCATGGGCTCCGATGAGAACCAGCCTAACTATGTCGACGAGGGCATCACTCTCTTCAGGCAACGCATGTTCAAGGAGGCGGCGGAAAAGTTAGAGAAGGCCATCGATCTGGCGCCCGAGAACATTAGTCTCTGGAATCTTCACGCGCAGGCACTCGCAAGCACGGGCGACTACGAGGAGGCTCTGAAATCCATGGAGGTGGCCGTCGCCCTCGACGACAGCAACTTCCTGAACTGGCAGCTTAAGGGGACCATCCTCATGAGGCAGGGCGACCTGGAGGAATCGAAGAAAGCCATAGACAAGTCTCTTGAGTTGAACAAGTCGTCAGTCATCTACGTGCTCAGGGGGCAGGTGGACTATAACCTTCAGAACTACGAAGAGGCGCTGGGCTTCTTCGAGGAAGCCCTGAACCGAGACCCTGATAACCCTCTCGCCAACCAGATGAAGGGGCTGGTGCTGTTCATAAAGGGCAAACACGGCGAGGCGATACCGTTCATCGAGAAGGCGTTGACCGTCGGCAGATCCGAGAGCCTGGAGAAGATACTGAAAGAGTGCAGAAAGAGAGCCGGGTCAGGTTAATCCATTCATTCTACCTGATGGCATAGCTTCGTCAGTGTCTACAGGAATCTATCCAAGGCATCCCAGAAGTATCGAGGAGCCTAAACAGGAGATCTTTAAAAAAGGGAGGTTAGTCTTCAAGCCTCTCCAGCTTGAAGCTAACGGGCCTGATTCCATCGCTGCAGGACGTGTACATGACGCCCTTCTCGACCCAGGGATCGAAGTCACCGCCCATGACCATGACGGACAAGTCCTTGTAGAGGTCACGCCAAGCCCAGCCGCAGAACCCCTCTGGCATCTGCATGTTCTTCTCCACGATCCAGGTTCTCCCCTCCTCGAAGCTGCACTTCTTGTAAGGCTCGTCTTTTCCGGGCATGTTGGGAACCTTCCCGTCGAAGATGATCGCGGGGTCCACACACTTCTGTACGGTGACCTTCACTCTGTTTCTCGGCATCTCGGTTCAGGGAATACCTGCGACGCCAGCATCTATAAAGGCTGTTCAAGAGGGTTCTTGGAACGGCTCACTCGTTCAGTGACTTCCCGCAGTTGATGCAGTACAGGGTGGCGGGCACCTTTTCGCCGCAGTGGGGGCACGTCGTTACGCCTTGGACGGGGCTAACGTCCTCGTCTTTGAAGTAGTCCGGCTCCCTGTACGTATCCTCAAAGGTGATTTCATCCACAGCCGACTCCTCCGCTTGCGGCGTTTCAAGTAATACCGGCTCGGGTAAGACGACCGTTGGTTCATATACCTCTGGCTTGCCCTCGTCTATCTCCGGCACAGGCTCCTCGATATCTGGCTCAGGTAACTCGACCTCCGGCTCAGAGAACTCTACCTCCGTTTCAGGTGCCTCTAACTCAGGTTCGGGTATCTCGACAGACTGTTCGGGCATGAAGAACTCTGGTTCAGGCGTATAGAGGTACGGCTCCTCGTCCATGAAGACATCCGTCGACACGGGAACCTGTTCCACCTCCGCTGGAAGGCGCTCCCCCGCTAAGGGTTCCTGCTTCTTCGGGGGCTCCTTGGGCTGCTCTTCCACCGTCTCTGGGGCTGGACTGGTCGTTGCCTTCTTGACTCGGCTGCCCACGATCACCGCGGAGAGCACCAGTATGAACAGCGCCGCGAACATCAGCGCCATCATTATCTCGTTGATCATTACCCGATACCCCAGTCCAGCTTAAGCATATACGCTACACGTGGATATTCTTTTCCTAGTCCAACCTATCCAGCTTGAAGCTGAGTGTTTCGTATCGTCGGTGGCTGAGCATCTCTCGTGGGGGCTCCCCGGTGCTGGGCTTCTCAGGGGTCTCCCCAAAGACGTGGGAGGGGTCGAGCCTGATGTATAAATTATGCCGGCGTCTTGAGGTAAACAATATACGTCTTCGAGGTGATCAAGTCACATGATTCTGGGTCTCTGCGGGAGCCCCCGCGCCATGACCACCGAGTACGTGCTCAGAGCAGCTCTGGGTATGCTCCAAGAGAAGGGGTTCGAGACCATTTTCTTGGGCGTAAGCGGCAAGAAAATAGGGTTCTGCACCCACTGTAACCACTGCCTTAAGGAGGCGGGATGCATAATCGACGACGACGTCCAGGGGCTCTACCCTCTCCTCCGGGAGGCCGAGGCCCTAGTCATTGCGACGCCGGTGTACAACGGCGGGGTGAGCGCACAGATAAAGGCGGTCATGGACCGGACGAGGGCGCTCCTCGCACAAGACCAGGATGCTCTAAGGGGTAAACCCGGGGTCGCCATAGCGGTGGGGGGAGACCGCGTCGGGGGCCAGGAGCTGGCCCTGCAGCAGATTCAGACGTTCCTGACCCTGAACGGCGCCATCCCCCTCAGCGGCGGCTTCTTCGGCGCCAACCTCGGCGCCTCCCTCT
>DAOVEE010000206.1 GCA_030669135.1 Candidatus Bathyarchaeota archaeon
CGCACGTGAAGGTCTACGGCATCACGGACCCCGGGAGGGTGGACGAGAGGGACCCGACGTTCTCCTTCGAGGTCGAGGGCGTGTCCCAGGACGAGGTCGTGAGGCGCCTCTGGGTCGACCACGCCATCGCCCTCAGGGCCGAGGACTTCTACTCCAGGGTCCACGAGTACTACGAGAGGCCCACGCTCATCCGCGCCAGCTTCGTCCAGTACAACACCCTGGAGGAGGCGGAGGGCCTGCTGAGGGCGCTGGCGGAGATGAAGGTCTGAAGCCAGCCTGAGGAAAAACATCTCTCCTGAAGAGACCGCCGTCCCCAGGCTCAGAGACCATAACCCCCAGTCCAGTGCGTCTAGGCGAGGGAACAGAGGGACGAAGCCTGATCCTGAACGGCCACATCGACACCGTCTCCCCAGGAGACGAGGCCAACTGGAGCCATCCTCCACTAAAAGGAACGAAATTTGAGGAACGCATCTTCGGGAGAGGCGTCTCCGACATGAAGGCGGTCTTTAAGAAGCTGGCTGAGAGCTAGTGCACCTTGGAGGAACTTAGGCGGAGGCCCTCGTCCACTCTCTTCAGGAACCTGAGTATCTTCGGGACGGCTTCGTCGGTTCTTTGTTTCAGGAAGCCGCGGCGGCGTCCGGCGTAGCCGCGACTGCGTCGTGGTCGGGGAGCAGCGTCTCAACGTCCCTGACCTGCCTGAAGGCGTAGGCGCCGAAGCCGACGATGACTCCCATCAAACCCATCGTCACCATGAGCAGCGATATCCCGGTGCCGGGGCCGGTGCCGACGAGCCACCCGAATGCGGGGGCCAGCGCCCCGCCGGGCATCATCCCTGGCAGGAGGACTCTGTCCGCGAGGGGCCCGGTTATGAGCATCGCTACGGGTTGGCTGATCCGGGCTATCATGGCGCGGGTGCCGAAGACCCTGCCCTGCGTCTCGGGGGGCACCTTGCTCTGCCATATGGCCTGGTTGCTGCCGTTGACTATGGGGTTGAACAGCATCATGAAGAAGGCGCCGGCTGCCCACATGGGCAGCCCCCGGCCGAGCCCTATGAGGGTGAGCCCGAGGAGGCTGCCCAGCGCCAGCCCGGAGAGGACGCCGTGCACCTTCCTCTTTGGGCCGCCCCACGCGCTGAGGAGGAGTCCCCCGGCGACGCCGCCCACGCCGAACGCTGACTGGACGGTGCCTAGGATCACTATGTTGTCGCCGGTTCTGCTCAGGATCATGGGCGCGAATAGGGGGAAGCACATGCTCCCCGTGAAGTTGAGGAAGAAGAAGACCAGTTGGAGGCCGAGGAGGCCTGGCCTCTCGAAGATGTACCTGAAGCCGAAGAGGCTGTCCTCGAGTAGGCTGCGTCTCTCGGTCTCCGACGCGGAAGTTTGAGGCTGAGGTATGTGAACGATGAGAAGGGCTCCGATGGCGACCGCGAAGGTGATGAGGTCGAAGAACAGTAGGCCGGAGGTGCCCACCAATGTGAGCAGTATGCCTGCCGCCACCGGGCCGAGTATGCCCGACGTGTTCTGGGCGAGGCTGAGCATCCCGCTGGCCCGCCCGTACTGGTCCTTGTGGAGCATGGTGGATATCGCGGCGCTGTACGCGGGGAACTGGAACGCCTGGAAGAGGCCAGCGAACGCCCCCGTGGCGTATAGGTGCCATATCTCGAGGCGTCCCGCGAGTAGCAGCGTCAAGACGACGGCGGTGGAGACGGCTGCGGCCAGGTCGCTGAGCATCATCACCAGCTTCCTGTTCCATCTGTCCACCAGAGCCCCGGCCACGGGGTAGAGAAGTATGTTGGGGAGGACGAAGGACAGCCCCGTCAAAGCCAGGACCGTGGCCTCGCCGGTCGTCTGCCAAGCCCATATGGTCAAGGCGAACTGGCTCATGAAGGTGCCGAGCATCGAGACGAACTGGCCCACCCAGACGACCGTGAACCCGCGCATACCAGAAAACCGTCTAGACTGCGATGTCATCTCCACCACGCCTCCCCTCAAGCCCCACCCTTATAATATAGACTCACCTATGCTGAACACCGTTTGCACTCACAACAAGCGACCTAGTCCACGTCCTCGGGCTTAGGCCGAGGCGAGTCCTCGCCAACGTCTACGCGCTTGGCTATGCTGGAAGCCATCTTTATGGCGAGCCTGCCGCTCATGGTGATGAGGTACCTGCCTCGTTTCCTCTCCTGTACGATGAGCCCGGCTTCCTGCAGCACGTCGAGGTGGCTGCTGAGGGTGCTGGCGCTGATCTCCTTGAGGGTGTCCTGTAGGTCGCTCGCGTATAGGCCGCCCCAGGTGAGCTCCTTCAGGACCTTTATTCTATGCTCGTTGCCTAGGGCGCTCATGACGGCGGCTGTGCGCTTGACCTCGCTGCCGCTCATCACTGTGGGCCTTTCCCTCGCCGGCCGGTGTTCCCAGAAGAGGCTTCTCTCCAACTCGCTGGTCACCCCCTCCATGACGTCCTCCACGAAGTCGCCTATGTAGTTACCCAGACGGTCTCCGAAGTCTTCACCCGGACAGGGCCCCCTTATCTTGATCTTCTTCCGTGGCTTGCGGCGCCTGTAGTAGGGCTCGCCCTCGTCAAACCACTCGTCCTCTGTTTCTGGCTCTTCCTCTTGAGGCTCCTCTTCCGAGACCTCGACGGGAACTTCTTGGCTCACGTCCTCCTCGGAGACCTCTTCGGTCCCTTCTTGGGGCTCTTCGAGCTGCTCGGATACCCTGAGTAGCTGTTCACGCAGTAGGTTGACCTCCTCCCTCAGCTTTTTCATCTTCTCATCATTGTTTTCAGACATCAAAACACATCCTATTCGTTTATCTTCGATGTTTATTCGAATATTATCGAATTGAATACGATTACAATCCTATTTAAGCCTTATGGGTATAGAGATGAAAACCATGTATAGCGAATACAGAGGTTAGGCCTCGGCCTCAGCACCAGTACCCCGACTGGAGGTCCAGGTAAGACTTGCCGTCTGAGTCC
>DAOVEE010000087.1 GCA_030669135.1 Candidatus Bathyarchaeota archaeon
GGTGTGCAAGTGAAAGTAAAAAGAATCGGAAATGGCCCAATAATATCCCCCTCCACCCATACAAGTATCGGAAAAAACATCCAAGGCCCCTCACTAATCAGAGCCCCAGACTGGATAAAACCACGCCTTGGAAACTATTACCTGTATTTCGCAGACCACAAAGGACACTACATAAGACTAGCCTACGCCAACAAACTACAAGGCACATGGACAGTACATCCACCAGGAAGTCTACAACTAGAAAACAGCCATTTCCCCATAGAACCACCGAAAGTAAACGATAAGCTCCTTGAACAGATAAAAACCCGTGCACAAAATAACGGCATCGATCTCAATAAACTACCCCATGATTTGGTGACAGAATTTACCACCCCTCATATTGCATCCCCAGATGTACACGTTGACAGCGAGAACAAGAGAATCATAATGTACTTTCATGGCCTACAAGATTTTGCACGGCAAGTCTCAAGAGTTGCATTATCAGAGGATGGAATATCATTTCAGGCACTACCAGACATAATAGGTAAAACCTACATGCGGATCTTCAAGCATAACCGCTTTACCTACGCTATGGCTATGCCAGGTCAATTTTATCGTTCACTTGATGGGTTGACCAGTTTTGAGGAAGGTCCGCTGTTATTCAACTCAAATATGCGTCATAGTGCACTGTTGGTTCGTGGTGATTATTTGTATGTTTTTTGGACTCAGGTAGGGGACACTCCTGAACGTATACTTCTCAGCACTATGGACATTACAGGGGATTGGATGCATTGGGTGGAGAGTGAGGTTGTTGAGGTAATACGCCCTGAAGAAACATGGGAAGGTGCAGATGCTCCTCTCGAGCCCTCCGTGCGAAGCGTCGCTTATGGTCATGTAAATCAGCTACGAGATCCAGCTGTTTACGTTGAAAATGACAGGGCTTTTCTGTTATACGCAGTTGCTGGAGAAAGTGGAATCGCTTTAGTTGAACTAATCTTCGACTGATATGCGCATATAATAATCCATAATTTTATCAAGGAAACCTTATTTTCAATCAGGGTCGAAGATTTTATCCACAATTCATCTGGTTCAGGTTGCATCCGCCGCTATTTTTGCATAGGAGTTGGGGTCGAACGTTAGAACCCTTGGAAGGTTGAGTCACCTTCGCGTATACAATTCCAAGAATTGAAAATTAAGATCATCTTGAGTCACCATCATTACGAAATGAATCTTCTCGGAACAGAAATCCCAACAAGGACCATACTACTGGGGGTCGACATAGCCGTCTTAAATCTTTTTTCGCTTTGGTTCCACTCAAAAGCAATGAGTGCAAGTTATACACCATCCTCAATACCGTGTGTTCTCTGTCACTGATTAATTGAGTGAGGGTAGGGGAAAAAGCGGGGAAAATTACCCCAAAACCCCTTCCTCGCGGTATATTGTTGTGTGGTTAGTTAAAGAGGTTATGAATAAAGTTGGGAAAGATCATGAATGCGTGCGCGCCTCAAACAATCGTTTCGAGAGTCATAATCTCCATATAAATATCTGAATATGCGGGAGGGTGGGGGTCGAACCCAACAACTGTGAATCTAACGACTTGATAACTATATGACTAATTCAAACAATCATATGTGGAGTATTGAAATTCAGTTATTCCATGTAACTAGGAATACCCCTTTTTTACTGGCGGCTTTTCACGTTTAACCTGTATTTTGAGGAAATCCTCCCGAATTATTTGTAGCTCGTTCTAGGTTGCGTCCGGACGCCTTCAAGCGAAGCGTCTATATACCATGGTAATTGCAGATGGGCTGTAATGGCTGCGGATGAACGGGTCAGGAAGAACGTAAAGCCCGGGGTAGAAGTCATGGTGGTCTTGAAACGTGACCAGCAAACCGGTAAGCTGACGCGCGGCACAGTTAAAGATGTCCTAACAAACTCTCGGAGTCATCCCAGGGGGATAAAGGTCCGTCTGCGGGACGGGAGGATAGGGCGGGTACAGGAAATAGTCGCCCAGAAGGACTAGACGTACTTCTCCATGATGTGTTCAGGTATCCTAATCCTGAACCTGCATGTGTCGCTGCCGTCGAAGACGCTCTGTAGCACCTCGGCCTCTGTCTCGACGCCGAAGGCCACGTCGTACCTGAGCTTCCCGTAGCCGGCGCTGCAGTAGCACCACTCCACGGGGATCTCGGGCTCCCCTGTGAGCACGGCCTCCCTTGCTAGGGGGCAGTGGCACATGTAGTACCGTTTCAGTAGCGGGTCCTTCTCCTCAAGGTACTCCTTGGGGCTGTACGGGAACTTGGTGTTGTAGATCCATTCGCCCTCCCTTCTGCCCGACAGGACCTCCTGGTTGCCCTTGACGTGCTCCACGATCTCGGGGGTGATGACCTGCTCGTACCAGACCTTGTCCTTCCGTAGGAAGTGCTCCAGCTCGGCTACGGCTTCGTCGTGCATCTTCTTGAGCCACGCGTCGACGCTGCCCAGCTCCTCCAGCCACTTCCTGTGTTTCTCGAAGTTCTTCGGGTTGACCCTGTGGTGGTTGCCGGCGAGCACCCTGAAGTAGACTTCGGGGCTCAGCTCCTTCTCCAGCGCGTCCATGAGGCTCTTGGTGGTGTCACAGTACGCCGTGGGCATCGAGCCCAGCGGCGGGGCACGGACCTCGCTGAACACCTTCTCCCTCGCGTCCTTGCCCGCTATCTCTTCCAGTCTCTCCGAGATGGAGGGCAGGATGTTGCGTCCCCCGAGGATGGCGGCGAAGTATATCCAGACCTCCTTCATGTCGAGGAAGTAGACGTACCGTCCAAGCCCGAGGAGGGTGTCCTCCGTGTTCTTTCCCTCGTCCATGAGCTTCTGGACGTAGCCCTTGAAATCCTCTACGGACGCTTTCTCGAGCTTCTTTTCCTCTGCCTCGAAGTGCTCGACGGCGTCTTTAACCGCGTTCACGGCTGCCTTTACCTGCTCTGGGCTGCTCCCACGTTCAACCAGGTACTCTGTGAACTCTTTTTCCTTCTGCAAACCCGATCACATCATATTGGCTTTTCCTCACGTAAAAACACGATTAAAAACCGGTGCTCAACTTCAATGACCCTTCATTGAGGCACCATACACGTGAGGCTACCTTAATAGCCCTTCAAATTACTTGGAGTTGGGATACCATGTCTAAGCACTGGACCGAGAGCCTCTTCGCGGAGAAGTTCGCCGAGCTGTACATCACTACCCTCGAGGAGCTCATCCCGAGGAGCATCGAGGACGCCGATGGTCTTGAAAACATTTTCAACGAGTACAACGTCCCCGAGAATGGTCTTATCCTCGACCTCGCATGCGGCATCGGCAGACACAGCACAGCCCTGGCGCAGAAAGGATACCGGGTGATAGGGCTCGACATATCTGAGACCTTCCTCGAGAGAGCAAGGATGCTCGCGGAGGAGAGAGGCGTCGAGGTCGAGTTCAGACGAGGAGACATGAGATCAGTCATGGAGCATCTAAAAGACCACGCAGGGCGCTTCAACGCCGTGATAAACATGTACACGTCCCTAAGCTACTACGACCGGGAAACAGACCTGGACATTATCAGGCAGCTTCACGCCCTCACGAAGCCGGGTGGGACACTGGTGATCGACATCGCCAACCGTGACTGGATCATAAAAAACTTCGGGGTGAAGGACGTCCAATACCACGAGGATGGAAGAGTGCAGACCATTGAACGCCGCTTCGACATGGAGGACTCCCGGATACACAACACGTGGAGATTCTACGTAAAGCAGGGGGAAGACCTAAAACATGTGGAAACGTTCCACGTAGACCACATCCTCTACAGCCTCCACGAGCTGAAACAGCTCATCCAGAAGGCTGGATGGGAATACAAGGTATGTTACGGCGAGTTCGACCTGTCCCCTTTCGAGATGTATTCACGCCGCATGATCCTCGTCTCCCAGAAACAGTAAACCATATATCATCAACCCCAAACTGAGATTTCCTCGGTGACCACGATGAGCTACGGAGAATTGTTATCAGAGGCGCGAAAAGACGTGGACGCCGCCATCGAGGTCTGGCGGCAACTGATCCATGAGAGGCTGGGCGACAGGATCGACTACGCGTTCCTCAAAGGCTCGGGGATCAAGACGTGGGAATCACCCGTGGACTATGTGCCGATGATCAGCGACATCGACATCCATATGAGCACAAAGGACCGTATGCCTCTGTTCCCTGAGACCCGCGGAGGCTTCCTCTACTCGCTGGAGACCACCCGGCTCTACGAGGAGAGGTTCATGGAGATGAGGCCGGATCACCTGCACATCCCACGCCCCCAGGTCGTGGTCATAGAGGAGGCCCGCGGCGAATGGCTGCCCGAGAGACCAGAGGAGGTTAAGCTGCTCTTCGGCGAGGTGCCCTTAAAGCTGGAGGAGCCGGTGGAGCATTTCAGGGCGCGGGACCTGGACGAGCTGGCTGGCTTGGGCCCGCTTCTGACTCGGCTGCCCGAGCGAGTCATCGACCGTATCGATCTGGAGTACTACCGGGTGCTCAGGATGCTATGCTGGGTCGTCTCACCGACGCCGGTAAGGGTCCTCAGCCAGTTCACCGACCCTAAGCACGTGTGGACGCTGAACCGGACCAACGTGCTGCGGCTGCTGGAGCGCAACGGCTTCCAAGGGATCGCTGAGCCGTACCGCGAGTACTACCTCACAGAGTGGAAGGCGTTCACGGAGGGTTTCAGGGGCAACGAGACCATGAGGCAGCTCATAACGCACGCGTACAATGTACTCTACGCGTCCTATGACGCTGTGAGAGAGAAGGTGGAGCAGAGGTGAAGTACACTCACACGAACCTCGTGGCCCGGGACTGGAGGCGACTGGCGGACTTTTACATCAAAGTCTTCGACTGCATCCCTGTGCCGCCCGAGAGGGACCTATCCGGTGAATGGCTAGACAAGGCCGTGACCATGCACGGGGCGCACATCAGGGGAGTACACCTCAGGCTCCCCGGTCACGGCGACGCCGGCCCCACCCTGGAGGTGTTCCAGTACGATGAGAAGATGGAAGCCGAGACCCCGGCGCCCAACAGGCCCGGCTACGGGCACATCGCCTTCGCAGTCGACGACGTGGAGGCCACCAAGGAAGCCGTAATCTCGATGGGAGGCGGGTTGGTGGGCGACGTGGTTAACGTTGAACTACCCGGAGTGGGTAGGCTTGAGTTCGCCTACATGCGCGACCCCGAGGGCAACATAATCGAGATTCAGAAGCTCTGGGGCTAGCCTCTACACCTTCTTCTTGAGGATGGATATCTGGCCGGCGTGGTAGAGGTTGTGGTGCACCGCTCCGTGGAGCATCTGCTTGAAGCTGTACTTCGCCCCGGGCACCGTCCTCTCCAGGTCCTCGTTTCTCCATCCAGCGAGTTCGTCGAGGAGCATGTTCACCGCCGCCTCCAGCCGCTTCAGCGACTGGCTCCACTGCTCCTCGGTGCCGCCCATGCTGGGCCAGTCCGCGGCCTTGCTGGGGTCGGGCATGGCTTTGTCCTTCACGGCGTCCAGAACCGCCTCCAGCCAGAAAGTCGTGTGGTCCACGAGCTCCCAGATGGTGTGCCTCTCCCCCAGGGGCCTAGCCATGGCCTGCTCTAGGTCGACGCCATCCAGGGTGTTCAGGAGGCTTGGGCCGTGCCACGAGTCCCCCTTGAAGGTGGTCTCGATCTGGTCCCTTAGAAACTTGACTTCGTTCATCAAGTTGACAGAGAAACGACGGTATAAAACCTCTTAGAAACAGGCTCCAGGCCGCCGACGGTTTTAACCCTTAAATCGGCTGCCCCCGTCATCTACACGTGATTCTGTTTGATCCCGAGACGTAGACTGGAGAGGGCGTCGCCGTAGATTAGATAGGTGAACATGTATGGGGGCGAGCTACCAGGAGGGGGCCGAACGGTTCTACGACCTGTTCGGTGAGAAGGATGACGTCGAGTTCTACGTCGACCAAGCCATGAAGTATGGTGGTAAGGCTCTTGAGCTTGGAGTTGGGACCGCGCGTCTAGCGATACAACTCGCCCGTGCCGGAGTGGAGGCGTGGGGGATAGACACCAGCCAGCACATGCTCGACGCCGCGGAGAAGAACATAGCAGAGGAGGACCCGGAGACCCAGGAACGGCTCCACATGGTCCTCGGGAACGCCGTGGACTTCAGGCTCCCAGAGAAGTTCAGCATGATATGTTTCCCCAGCTGCAGCTTCGACCACATACTCGATCCCATGGACCAGAGGGCGGCTCTGCTCAACATCAAGAAACATCTGGCGCCGGAAGGCTACTACGTGTTCGACCTGTACCTCGTCAAGGAGCTGAAGGCGGATAAGGAGTGGTTCGTCCAGAGGAAGGAGCTCGAAGACGGCGCCAAGGTCATTCGTTCAGGGTACCACGTCACGAAGCCCGAGCAGCGGCTCATGTCGCTGGACATGTGGTACGACCATGTAGTGGACGGCCGGGTGGCCAAGAGGTTCTACGAGGGAAGCGACGTCTACGTCCACGACGTCGAAGGTGTGAGGGCGCTGCTGGACGAGACAGGGTACATGATAGTCGAGGAGTACGGCGACCACCACGGCAACCCCTACGAAGAGGGGGATGGCCTAATAGTCTTCGTCACTCGCCCAAAGAAGCAGTGATCACGCGTCACCAGACTCTATGCTGATCTCTTGGGCGCCCTCCCAGAGCGTCTTCTCACCCATCTCGGCGAGCCTCTCAGCGCCCTCGATTATCGTCGCGAAGTGGCTGCCCGGTAGCTGCCCGACCTTGCTGGCGAAGCACGCGGAGCCGTAGGGGATCAGGATCTCTTTCTCGCTTACGCCGCCGGGGTAGTACAGCAGATCGCCCTTGCCTGGGTGGCTGGTCTGGTTCTCCAGCGGCGCCTCGACGCCGTAGGGGTCCATCTGGAGCCACACGGCCTCCCCGCTCCACCGCGCCTGTATAGCCTTTCCTGTTATGGGGAGCGCCTCAAGTATCTTTCTGCAGGTCTCAGGCGCCTCGTCCATGTGCAGGGCTGCCTTGAACCTGTGCTCGCCTATCCTGATGTTGACGTACTCGGTCATGTGTACAGAGATGCGGCGATGAGAGAAATATGTTTACGGTAAAAAGTGGGGGCCTTAGCTCTCCGCCACGACTCTGTGCTTCAGGACGCCTATGGGCTGGATCTCGCACTCTACCACGTCGCCGACGTTGAGGAAGCCTTCGGGGCCCCAGCTGTGGGCCACGCCGGCGACGGTGCCGGTGGCGATGATGTCTCCAGGCATCAGCGTCGTGCCGTTGCTGAGGTATTCTATGATCCTCGGTATCCGGACGATCATGTTGTCCAGGGTGTTGTTCTGTCGCTCCTGGGCGTTGACCCTCGTCTTGAGCCTCAGCGGCGGCTCGTACGGGTCCTTGATCTCGTCGCTGGTCACGACGCACGGCCCCATGGGTGC
>DAOVEE010000192.1 GCA_030669135.1 Candidatus Bathyarchaeota archaeon
GGAGCGGTTCAGCATAATCAAGGGGCGGGCCCTCGTCCAGCTGAGAAGGGTGGGAACCAAAACCATTCAAGACTATTTTCTGGACGGCGATAAGCCATCCTACATCGACATACCGGTCCTCCACACCCACAACCTGATCAACGTCGGAGAAGAAGAGCTGCTCATGCTCTTCTGGACCAGCGAACTCTACGACCCAGAAGACCTCGACACCTTCTACGAGACGGTAAACGAGCCCAAGTCATATGACGAATCTATTACCTTGGAGGCCACGCCGTGAAGAGCAGCCTTAAGGTAGTCACGATATTCGGCACACGGCCGAGATAATACGCCTGAGTCGAGTCATGACCCTGCTGGACGAGCACCTCGACCACAGGATCGTGCACACCGGGCAGAACTACGAGCTCAACGAGATATTCTTCAAGGACCTCGGCATCAGGCGGCCCGACCACTTCTTGGAGGTGAAGACTGAGAGCCTCGGCACCGTAATCGGTGAGACTATAACCAAATCCGAGAAGGTGCTGAAAGAGGAGAGCCCCGACGCCGTCCTCATCCTCGGGGACACTAACAGCAGCCTCGCCGCCATCATGGCGAAACGCATGAAGATACCCGTCTACCACGTGGAGGCAGGTAACAGGTGCTTCGACCAGAACGTACCCGAGGAGATCACTCGCCGAATAATCGATCATATAGCCGACTACAACTTGGTCTACACGGAGCACGCCCGCCGCCACCTCCTATCCGAGGGCATCCACCACCGACGCATCTACTTAACTGGGTCCCCAATGTACGAAGTCCTCAAACACTACGAAACACAGATCAACCAATCCAAGATACTCGAAGAGCTCGGTCTCAAACCCAAGGAATACATCCTCGTGAGCACCCACCGCGAGGAAAACGTGGACAACTCAGAGAACCTGAAGAAGATCCTCGGCATCCTGAACGCCGTCGCCGAGAAACACGGCCACCCAGTGATAGTCTCCACCCACCCTAGGACCTCCAAGAGGAGGGAGTCGCTGAAAGAAACCGATATTAACGATAAGATCAGGTTCCATAAGCCCTTCGGGTACCACGACTACGTCCACCTGCAGAAGAACGCGTTATGCACCATAAGCGACAGCGGCACCATCAGCGAGGAGTCAGCCATACTGGGATTCCCCGCCGTCAACCTACGCGAAGCCACCGAGCGTCCCGAGGCCCTTGACGCTGGCACCATAATCATAACTGGACTAGACAGGGAGACAGTGCTTGACGCTCTAGAGCTGACCGTCAAAGGGCCAGCGAGGCACGCTACGACACCCCCCGAGTACAGGGTAGAGGACGTCTCGTGGCGTGTACTGAAACTCATAATGGGCACTGCGAAGCTGAGCAACAGGTGGGCTGGAATCGTGAATAACGATCTTAACAGCTGAGGCTCCCAAACTCAGCCAATTAACATGTAGATAGAACCGTCTGGACGAAAAACACACCCATCTAGGCATAAGAACCCCTAAACCTGCCAAGCCAAAAAAAGATGAAAAAAGTTAAGGTGGCTGATGACTCACCCGATTAGAGACCTCAAGCTCAGACAGCTGCTGGAGGAACTCAACCATGTTACCGACCACGTACTCAATCAGCTTCTCACCAGTCTCTCTGCTCGCCTTAGGAGACTGACCTCACCGGCGGTGATCGTTCAACAAGATCCTGCGGTGCTCCTCCAGCTCCCTGAAGCGGTTCTCCTCCCACTCGAACCACCTAAGCCAACCTTCGAGGAGAACCTGGTCGCCCTTCACCATCCTGAGGTAGCGGTCCCGGTCTGGTCCGCCGTGTAGCCTGTGCATCTCCGTGTAGAACCCCCTGTCGATGACGCGCAGGAGAGCCATCCAGGGGTCCGGCTGGTCGTGTCCAATGGTATCCCTGTCCGCCCCGACGAGATCCCCCGGCATCCGACCCTTGACGAGTTCTCCCTCCTTCCCGAGGGCTTCTATAACGATCTTGTTCTCGACGAGGGAAACCTCGCAGTAACGCTTCGCATCTCCGCCGAAGCCCCACTCCCAAAGGGTCTCGTAGCGTCTGATGAAGACCGGCGCCATGTCTCCCCAATGCTCCATGAGCCACCGGATGTTGCCCCACAGATCTCCTTCGTGCACCGCGGCGATGAGCCCCGCCGGGGTCAGCCCGTAGATCTTCTTGGGGGCGCCCCTTCCCCTGATCTCTCTGCCCCTCAGTGCTATGTAGCCCCGTTCGACGAGGCTGTCCTTGGCCAGGTTTATGGTGGGGGCGGCGAGGCTGTATGTATCGGCGACGGTCTTCTGATCGCTCGGCCCGTTGAGCGTCAGGTAGATGAGGAACTCTCTTTCACCTGCCTTCCAACCCATATCTAATAAATTAATTAACTAATTAATAAAAATATTTATTATATACCCTGCTTCGCTGATATACAGAGGACTATACTCTGCAGGAGTGACATAAACTGTCGAGCAGAAAAACGGAGAAAAACGACTCAACCATCTTCATCTTACCCAGATCCGAGCGGGGGCGTTTCGTCTCAAGGACCCTTAGGGTCAGAAGGGTCTACCAGCTGGACACCAGGAAGACGATAGAGAACGCCATCAGGAACCTAGAAGAGCTGGCTGAGGAGGCCCACGCCCGGGCGAAGTCCAAATACCAACCCGTCGAGGCCCGGCAGAAGTGGGCACGCATCGAGACCTACGTGTACCAGACCATCAACAGCCTCACGAAGAACTACGACGGCCAGCTGGCGATGGAGAAGCTGGAGGCATTGACGCGGCGTGTCGAGGAGCTTATGGAAGAAGATCAGGGATCTAGAGAGGAAGATTGATAGGCTCACCCAGGAGCCCCCGGCCCTCCCCCGGGACCCGGCCGGGTTCTGCAGGGAGGTCCTGGGTCTTGTTCTCACGTCCTACCAGAAGAGGCTCCTGGAGACGGAGTCCCGGCGGGTCTTGCTCAGATGGGCCAGGCAAACAGGGAAGACCACGGCCCTTGCATGCCTCTGCATAATCCACGCCTCCCAACACCCAAGCAGCGTAGTCCTCGTCGTGGCGCCCGGCCTCAGGCAGTCCCGGATACTCGGGGAGAGGATCCGGGAGCTGTTGGGGCGGATGCCCCGCGGGCTCAGGAGAGCCGTCTTGGACCAGCAGCTGCGCACCATCTTCAGGTTCCGGAACGGCAGCCAGATCACGGTTCTCCCCAACTCCGAGAACCAGCTCAGGGGCTTCACCGCAGACCTAATCGT
>DAOVEE010000008.1 GCA_030669135.1 Candidatus Bathyarchaeota archaeon
TCGGCGACGAAAGCGAGCACATCTTCGAGGCTAACCCGAGCCACGTATACACGCTGCAGGGGAACTACACTGTGACCCTCACGGTTACCGACGACGATAACGTGACCGACACGGACACCACATGGTGCGACATTGCTCCAAGACCCCCCATACCGAACGCTAACGGCCCCTACGCCGGCATAACTGGCGAAACGATCTCGTTCAGCTCCGCGGGCTCCTACGACATAGACGGAGACGTCGTGGAGTACCAGTGGAACCTAGGTGACGGTTCCGGGGTATTCATGGAAGAGAACCCGGGCCACGTCTTCACCGAGGTGGGCAACTTCACCGTTACGTTGACCGTGGAGGATAACGAGGGGCTCACAGGCACAGCCACCACCTACTGCATCATAGAGCTGCCCCCCAACGTGCTGCCCGAGGCGGACATCTCGGCTCCCCCGGAGGGGACCGCGGAGTCACCCGTGACATTCAGCTCCTCGGGAGCAGTGGACACCGACGGCGAGATAGTGGGGTACACATGGGACTTCGGGGACGGGAGTCCCGTCTCTCACGACGCCAACCCATCCCACACCTACGCCGAGGAGGGCACATACACCGTGACCCTGACGGTCACCGACGACAGAGAAGGCACAGACACCGCTACATTCACCGTCACCGTGGAGCCCAAGCCTTTCCCGATCATTCTCCTTGTTGGCGCCCTCGTGGTAGTCGGCGGCGCAGCTGGCGGCTACTACTTCCTCGTGATGAAGAAGAAGGAGCCGGCGGTCAAGGCGACAGCCCTACGAGTCACCGTTGATCCCACCGAGGTTCCCGGCGACGGGAGGTCCACGGCACAGGTCAAGGTGGAGGTGCTGGACGACGCCGGCGCCCCGATAGCCGTGGATAAACACACCGTGGTGAGCCTATACACGACACTCGGAACCGTCAAGAGCCCTCTAACAATCGTTGAGGGCAAGTCCGAGGGCAGGGCGACGCTGACCGCCGGGTTCGAGCTTGGGGCAGCCACCGTCGAGGCCGAGGCCGAGGGACTCAGAGCTGGGTCCGGGAGCTTCTCGGTGGTGGAGAAGAAGCGGTACTGTATGCACTGCGGCGCCCAGATGAGCACAGGCGAAAACCTGTGCCCCAAGTGCGGAAGGATGCCGCCCTCAGGCGTGGACGTGAAGGAGTGCAGGAACTGCGGCGAAGTCATACCGGTAGTCGCGAAGTTCTGCGGCGAGTGCGGCGCCGGTCAACCCGACGTGACAGCGGAGAAACTGGACGAAGACATCTAGCCCTCTTTTTTCCCATTTTTTACTTTGTTATACCGGCCTAACCCTGGCTAGGTGCTGTATCACGTTAGCTATCCTTGGCGCGTTGTCTTCGTCGGTGTCATTGAAGCTGACATACCTGACCTCCTTGTCGGGGTAGGGGTTCCTTATGGCGTACTTGTACCACACCCTCTCGTTGGGGGAGAGGAGGTACTCGTGGTAAGGGTTCCTGTCTCCCTTGACCTGCAGCTGGGTGTAGTTGTGCAGGAACAGGTCCGGTTGTATGTGGATGGTGCCGTCCACGTACTCCAGGGTCATCTCCAAGCACTCTCTGTCGCTCTGGAGCGCCCCCGCCCAGTAGTAGAGCAGGTCGAAGTAGTCCAGGACGCCGAACTTGCATATCTCGCCGGTGTTGCCCTCGCCGACGATGTACTGCCGAGTTATGTAGCCGAGGACCGTGGTGGCGTAGTCGCCTACCGAGGCTTCGTTCAACGCGTATGACGCGCCCACGGGGCTCTCCATGTTGGTTAGGGTGACGCTCTTGGCCATGGTGTCGATGTACTTCCGGAGCACCCTGATCTCCTCTAGCAGGCGCTCCATCTCCGACTTCATGTCTTCCTGCATCTGGTTCCAGTCCTCTGACCGGATTATGTCGCCGGGGTTCTTCCGGATTGGCTCAAACTTACTCAACTTAATCAATCCTCCACTGTCGTGATTATGGCCTTGACGCCCGTGGCCTTGATGCTCTCCACGGCGTCCCGGGCCATCTGAAGACTATTCTCCCTGGTCAACGCCGACCCTGGAATTTTCAGCTCGAAGGTGGCTAGCTGGTTGCTCGTCCACCTGAGGGCCAGCTTCACCTTCGGTATGCCCACCGAGAACTTGGACTCGTCGAACACGGCTGTGTCGAAGACCCCTATCTCCTCGCTGATGGGCTGCCTGTAGGTCCACCGGGTCATCCGCCGGGGTATCGTGGGGGGCTTCGGGGCGGAGAGGCTCTTCTTTACCTCCTTGTTGTTCACCTTGGCCTTCCCGTCCTCGATGACGAGGGTCTGCCCCTTCTTCACCTCGCCGCTGAAGGTTATGGTCTCGCCTGTCTCCAGGTTGGTCAAGGTGGGGTCGGTGATGACATCCTCCTCCTCGGGCGCGAGGGTGATCTCGATCACCGGCTCAGCGTCGTAGATGCTCTCGCTGCTGAAGCTCCACGTGTCCCCGGACTGGACGGTGAACTCCCTGTGCACCTCTGCCTCGGGGTTCTCCACCATATCGATGGGGTAGTCGAGGGGAAGCCTCAGGGCCATCCTAACCGAGTCCAGTATGGCTTTCATGGTTCCGCCCCCCTTGTACTCTATTATGGCCCTCTTGAGGCGGCTCCTGAGCTCCGGGTCAGACTCGCCCGGGCTCCTGCTGAGGTTGTAGACGCTGGCCAGCCTGTCAAGGTCGTCGTTGGCGGCCGTGTCTACCCAGTGGGCCTCAAGGATGGAGTCCAGGTCCTTCTCGGATTCGTCGATGCGTTTACCGAGAGCCGTGACGAGCTCGTAGATGATGGAGGCCTTGTCCCAGGTCATGTAGAACTCCGGGAACCTGTCCAGTATCTTCTGGGTCCGCTCCAACTAGCCTCCTCTCCGCTCCCTCTCCTTCAGGAGTATGTTGACGTCCCTAGACAGCGCCATCTCCTCGGGGCTTATCTGTATGTTCTCCCTGACGCTCGTGACGGGCTCCGCGTCGAGCCTGATGGCGGTGAGCTCGAGTTCGTTCACGTCGTAGATCCCCTCGACCTGCAGGCCGGAGTTCACGATCCTGTGGTAGACCACGTCCTCCCCGATGTCCAGCGACGAGACGTAGTTCCTGATCATCTCCTCCACGTGGTTCCTGACGCGGGTGGGCGAGGCGCCCCAGCTGTAGGTGACGGTTATGTTCACGTCCATGTTTACGATCCTGGGCCTCGAGAACTCTACCCTGATGCCCGCCGCGCGGGTGTCATCTATCACCGCCTTTATGGCGTCCTCGTCGCCGCCTTGGACGACGACCTTCACGACGCCCTGGACGCCCTCGGGCATGTCATTGATGAGGACCGACGTGACTCCCTCGACGCCCTTTATCGCCGACCCGAGGGACGCCAGCGACGCCTTCCCGGCTACCTCGAGCGCGTGTCTCGCCCTCTCCCTGAAGTCGTCGTCGGTCTCCACGTCTACGCCTGTCATGATGTCGCTTCTGTTGACAACGTACTCGACTCCCACCACGGGTCGGGGCATGACCACGAGGGACCCCGCGAAAACGTTTCCCGCGGTGCCGGGCTCCAGGGCCCGGACCGGCGTCTGGGCCTCCCATTTCCCGTCAGGGGTTCGCTCCAAGGATCTCTCATCAGTGGTCTCGTAGGTCTTGGTGAACTCCGCTACCCTCGAGTAGTTGGAGACCTGTGTCCCCGCCGGGATGGTGATGGAGTCGTAGCTCACATAGTCCACGAAGAAGTTGGTGTTGGGGTCAGGCTTGCCGCCGTCTGGCAGCCACCTCACCCGGTCCCTGTCGAGGGTGTAGTCGGTTCCCTCCTGGAGCTCCTGTGCGGCTCCGTCCACGGTGGCCTCCACCTTCACGATGGATTTGACCGGGGTCACCTTGAGCTCGTATCGGTCTCGGCCGGTCTCCAGGTGGGCCTCCTTCTCGATGGTTATGTCCGGCGGCGGCGTGTTCCTGCCGAAGGTCACAGTTCCCGTCGCTGGCTCCGCCTGTTTTCTGGTGACGCCGAGGATGGAGGTCACGAGGTCCAGCGAGCTGCCGTTGGCCGTGTCGATGTACCCCGCGTCGTAGACGTGGCTGAGCTGGGCGTACATGTAGTCGATCTCCCTGCTCACGGACTCGACTATGGTCCTTATGACGCTGCCCGGGTTCGCGTCCGTGAGGACCCTGGCCTCGCCTATCGAGTAGAAGACCTCGAAGGCCGTATCGAGATCGGGTCTGGCTCCCTCGGGCAGCCACTCGACCCGGCCCTGGTTCAACCTGTAGTCGGTGCCCTCGGCGAACGTCGCCTCCTCTCCGTCGACGTACCCCTCTAGCTTCTCTATCTTCTTCGCGGACGGGTAGCCGAGTACGTAGCTGTTCAGGTCTCTCCTGTAGCCGTGTCTCTCGTTGACCACGCCCTCCGTGATGTGCCTGATTACGCTGTCCCGGGTCTCCTCGTAGCTTCTCCTCTTAAACGTCATGCCTCCACCTCCAGGCTGAAGGGGTACATTATCTCAACGAGCTCGCCGCCCCCTATCGGCTCGACGGTGATGAATATGTCTATCCTGTTGGGCTCTCCCTTCACGGTCTCCACGGCGACATCCACTATCCGTCTGACCCTCGCGTCCTGGGACACGCACTCGTAGGCGTAGTTACGAGCCAGCTGTCTGGCGTTCTCGTTGTTCACCTCGCCGATGAGTTCGTGGAGCCTCGAGCCGTAGCTGGAGAGGCCGAGCTCGCTGAGCTCACCCTCCATGGTCCTGAGCCTCAGGATGATGGCTTGGGCGAGGTTGTACTCCTCGCCGATGATCTCGAGGTCGCCTCTCAGGCTCGATGTGAGGTCGTAGCCTAGATCTAGTTCCATCAGTTTCAGGTCTCTCCCGAGCTCTTCCTTGGACATATTCTCACCTCATGACATCAAATAACCTAGTATGGGGGTTGCTGCGTGGCCGCGTGTATTCCATGGCGGTGCTTCCATCAGACGCTTCCCCCCTTCAATTAATGCACACCTTTTGTTAGTTTATATTGACTTGTGCTCCCTTTAGCGTTAACGGTAGGGATGCCTCGATGTTCGCCGTCATGCCGGCCTTTATATCCACCGTCATGTCGCTCTCCATCTTGACCCCCGTCACGCCTTTGAAGTCCAAGCTCGTGCTGCTCGTCATCGAGACCCCGGTCTCTCCTTTTATCGTCGTCTTCGCCCCCGCCTTGAACTCCATGTCCATCTCGCTCTCCATGGTAATCGTGTCCGCCTTGAAGGTCATGTCGCCGGTCGCTGTTATCGAGACAGCTTCATTGCACTCGATCTCCACGTTCCCATCTCTGTTTATAGTCAAAACGGTCGCCCCGGCCTCCAAGTTCACGATATCCTCTGTCATCGTCAGCTTTATCCCGCTGGGGAACTCCACATAGACTCTCCGGGCGTTTTCATCGTTACCCGTTCTTTCCGGCGCGACGTAGACGAACTCGTCGATCTCGTTGGCAGGAGGCTTCTGCGCATCATTATATAATCGGCCGATTATCACGGGGGCCTGTAGATCCCCGTTCAAGAAGGAAACGAGGACGAGGTCATCGATGTTGGGTATATTCACTAACCCGATCTGCTGCGTCGCGATGGGGACGTCGCGCAGCTCTATGTCGCCATCTTTCTCAGCAACGCCTCTGCTGAGCAGATTCACGTGGCACCGGTAGAAGTCGTCGGGGCCGGGGAATACGTTCGTCACCACCCCCACCTCCGTCACGTATATCTTCCTTATCTCTGCCTCCACGATTTTCCTGATTACCTCAACCATTCCTGACATCATTTCTCTCTCCAGCCGATTAGAGTCGTGAATCCAGCAGCCTTGCTTATATAGTGCTCGACGCTCCTGACTTGGAAACTTTCGTTCATCTTCGAGTGCTGCATGCCTGAGACCTGGATCTCGTCTCCCAGCTTTATCTTGGCGTCGCCTATGATCTTGAACGTCCCGGAGAGCGTTTTCTTGATGTTTTCACTCAGACCCTTCGCCATGCTGTCCGCCGTTTCCTGGTTTTTTATGCTGGCGTCATATACAACGAACTCGGAGTCCACGCGCAAGAGATTTTTCACGTCTTTGAGTCCTTCATCGTTTTTCGCCGAATACTGTTCTTTCATGAAATGCTCTTCAAATGTCTCCCCGACCACCCTTACGCTGCTCGTCGCTTGAAAATCCTCGTGGGCGTCTGCCTGGATAATGTTGACACCGTACTCCAGCGTGTGTGAATCGCCGTCATTGTCTTTACCGAAGAACAATTCGTTGTCTGACGTCATGTAGAAGTTGAACCCGGATTTCACGGCGAGTTCCTTGATGTGTTCATACGCGTTCTTGCTGCTGTCCATGTAGTACGCGTGTAGCTTTGCGCCAGGAGATGTCGACGCCTGTAACTCTGAATCACCAGCAAGAATACTAACTATGTCCCCCGCTGACAGCTCTGAGAAGACCCGGTTACTCCTGGATAGAAGAAGCTTAACAGCAGGGCTCATCGCTACGACTCTTATCTCCGATATGCCCGGGTTGTTTTTGTCGATGGGGCCCTCGAAGACCTTCACGAGTGAATCCTCGTAGCCCATCTCGACCGTCATCTCCTTTCCTTTCTCGATCTTCGTCGTCTCGTCGCTTAAACCGAAGACGACCTCGCAGCTGTGGGCGGGGATGGCCATGTCTTGGTTTACCCGGATGCTTCTCACGGGGTACTCTTTCTCGGTGTCAAGCGTGGTTCCTTCGATCTGTATCTTGTAGCTGGGTTTTAAGACCCCGGGACCAGAACTAGGAGCAACCGGCATCGAGTTTTCAAGTTCTCATTGAGTCTCCGAGTATATATGAAATGCGTCAGTCCGAAAAAATAGCCATTTTTTTAAGTATAAAAAGTATCTGCGACTCGGGACAGCTTATCAACGCTGTACAGGCTGTTCTTCTTCCTCTTCGTGATTCACGGTGCCAGTGTCAAATGCGTCTCCCTGCTGATCGTCACCTTTCTGTGGAGTGTCAGCTGTATCTCCCAACTGATCGTCCTGAGACTGCGTGTCTGGTTGTTGGTCGTCTTGGGACTGCTGAGAAGATTCTGTGTCCCCCCCTGTGTCTCCCTGCTGATCGTCCTGAGACTGTGATGCATCGGAGTCAGCTGTATCTCCCACCTGATCGTCACCTGCTTGTGATTGAGTGTCAGACGTGTCCCCCACCTGATCGTCACCTGCTTGTGATTGGGCTTCGGAGTCCCCGGCGTCAACATTATTCTTTGCGTCATCGGCCTTTTGATCAACCGACTTCTTAGCATCCGCGTCTTGGCTCGGCGCGGGGTCGTCCTTCTTCTTAGGAGGAATATACTCACGAAGCTTGATCCTGTACTTGTAGTTCTGGGGCGAGCCGCTGACGTCAAAGATATCCAAGTTCTCGATGATGACCTGCGTGATATCGGTCACCGCCGTGAGGTCCGAGGTGAACGACATCGGCTTCCCGGCCTTGAACCTGGCTCTGAGCTCCTTCAACACTTCCTTGGCGTCCTTCCCGTACACCAGCCCGTCGAAGTCTATCCTGACCGGGCTCCTCCCCATGTCCTGGAGGACGCCTCCCTCCATCCCTGGGATGCGGTGCTCGACGATCTCACGCTTCTCGGACACGTTCAGGTTGAAGACGCTGTTGAGGACCTTCGTCTTGCCCTCCTCCCTGTCATGCCTGATCAGCTTGATCTTATCCAGCTCTATGCTCATCAGTAGACACCATACCTGCGCGCCTCGTCCTTGAGGATGCGCGCCAACCTTCTCTCCAGCTCCTTGAGATCAATGTCATCTAAGCTGGTTTCAAGCTTTACCTCTATCGGCTTGGGCCTCTCGTACGAGGGCCGCGGACGCGCCTCGACCCTCCGCGGCGTCGACGGCTGCTGCGCCGCCTGCCTCGTCAAGGCTGGGAGAACCTCGTGGAGCCTCATACCGGGGATGGGGGGCACGCCTTCAAGAGGCACCCTCTCCAGGACGCGGTCGCCTATTAGCCCATAGAGCGAGTCCAGCAGCCCGTCCTTCATCAACCCGTCTAGACCCTTGTCCAGCAGCCCATCCTTCATCAACCCGTCCAGACCGTTGTCCAGCAGATGATCGCCGATCAGCCCGTCCTTTAGGTCCATGGCCATGTTTTTGAGGGAGTCAGACACTGTAGACCCTGCGTGATTCATCGCCGCCCCGATGCCCTTTATGTGATCTATAGAAGCCATCGAGTCGGGGACCCCCGGGATCTTGGTTGTGGGTGCCAGACCCGTCGCACGGGCCCCAGCCGCCGCCATCTTGGGAACCGAGTCGGTCATCTTCCTCAAGGCCTCTGAGAAGGTTGTGCCTGCCTCTCTCGACGCGGCCGCGATCTGCGCGCCCGCCAAGGTGAGCTCAAGCATTGCCGGGAGGCGGCGCAGCTCTCGCGCCCTCTCCCTCTGCGCGCCCTCCAGGGCCTCGGCTTTCTGCAGGGTCACGGCCATGGCGGCTACTCTCCTTGTTTTCTCCTCGTCGAGGGCCGGTGCCTGCGAGACGGCGTCTCCCTTGAGCCTCTCAGCTGGGGGCAGATTCTCGATGACGCCTCTACGGTAGACTTGGGCCACCCGTTCGGCCACCCCTTTGGACATCTGGCTCATCTGTGAAGCCACCTGCGCGGCCCTGCTCTCGGTCTCCCTCTCCAGCACCGAGTCGGTGGGCTCCACGGTCTCGGTGACTTTGGGGAACCCGACAAGCGCGCGGATGGGCACGGGGACGCCGGTAGACGGAGCCTTAGGCTCCTCCCTTACCGCGCTGGGCATCCCTATGGCCTCTATGACTACGGGGCTCCAGTTGAGAGGCGCGGCTCGACGCTTTCCCCCCTCCACCCTGTCCACGATGGTGTCTCTGACCGTGGCCTTTGTCTCCACTATGGTCTCCATTACGCTCGTCTGAAGCTGCACCGGCGGCGCCGCCTGCCTCGCCGTAGCCATCACGGCGACGCGTTTACCCATCTCTGAGACTCGGGCCACCTTTGGTGTGGGCCTCCACGGCTCCTCTGGGAGCCTCACCTGGGGGATCGTCGTGACAGGTCTCTCTAACTTCGGCGGAACGATTTCTTTTAGCTTCAAGTCTACTGGATATCTGGTTAAGAGACGTTCAGGCGTCTCAGGCTCCGTGGGATGAGTGAACAGCGGAGGCACCTTCGCCACCACACGTTCCTTGATCTCAGGAATAGAGACGGTCTCCTTCGGCCTCGGTGGGATCCACCGCGGCCTGCCCTCCTCCGTGACGACCTCCTCGACGACCTTCGCCCTCTCCAGCGGAGGCGACGGCTGCTCCGCCGGCTCCCTGGGAACCCGCAGCCGCCTGATCATCCTCCGTATGACTGCGCCTATCGAGGGGGTCTCCCGAGTCAACCTTACGCGCACAGGCTCAGGGACTGGAGCAACGCGAGTCGTCGCCGGCCCCATCTCCACGGCTCTGGACGGGAGCGACGACAGGACAGGCTCCTCGGCGAAGGAAGTGACCTGGAGGGTGCTCATCCTCCGGAGGGTGGTGATCACCCTCTCGACGAGGGTGAGGAAGCCGTACCTGTAGGCCCCCAAGCCGTCCCTGTGGAGGGCGAGCACCGACTGCGCCTGTTTCTCTAGGGCGGCGTTCACCGGGCTAGCCTCGCTCATGGAGTAAATCCGTTTCACAAGGTTCTCGACGCCCGTCAACGCAGCCACCTCATCACTCAAATATTATCCGTGTAACCCCTTCCTCGGCCGGCCTCTGGTAGCCAGCCTGCTTCAACCTATTAGAAAGTGCAAAAATAAGGAAATTGATCTGGTTTCGGGTGAGGTCCCCTGGGTGGGGGGCCAGCTTGTAGCCGTAGTCTAGGCATAGAGCGGCGAGCTCAAGCCCCTCCGGGCTCTTCACTAGCCCCTCGATCTCTAGGCTTTTTTTTTAGCGTCCTCCGGGCTGGTGACGCCGCTGAGCTCGAGGACCTTGGTGCCGATGTACTCCGGTACACCGAACTTCATGTCCCCGACCTCCTCAAGCGTCAGCTTGGGCTCCACCATGCCCTGGGAGGTCGCCAGCCGCAGCGCCTCGAAGTTCTTGTTGACGTCCATCTTGGTGATGTCCGGCGACCCGTCAGGGTTCAGGGGCACGCTGCCGATGAGATTGAATATCTCTGTGAGCTCCCCGTCTGTGAGGGGCCTGATGACCACCTCCGCGTCGTAGTCGTCGACGAAGATGGGTTCATGCCTCTCCTTGCCCTTCAGGATGTCCTCCTTCGTGAGCCTTCTCGCGCCGCTCATGCTTTACCTATGACCTCGCCCTTACTCCTCTCTCGCTCGTGTAGCGGTGAAGTTGTATACGGTTAAGGCTACGCCGTTGGCCGTCATCTCGAAGCTCTTGTCGTCGAGGTAGCACTCGTCGAACGTGATCTTCTTGACCAGTTCGTCGCCCTTGTTGAGCTCAGCCACCATGTTGAAGCTGTCCGGGACAGCCATGTACAGCAGATCGTCCAGCTTCTTGAACATGCTGCTGACTCTCAGGGTGCCCGTGACGATGACCTGGCCCGACTCGACGCCGATGCGCTCGCCCCAGCCGACGCTCTCCACGTCGGCCTGCCTTCGGCGCACCTTGAAGTCGATGCTCTGTATACCGTCCACGACGTCTCCGTCGATGGTTACCTTGCTCTTCGCCGCCGAAACTATCATTGGTCCCATTTACATCGCCTCCTACCCCTGCACGGTCACCGTCGCGTAGATGAAGTCGATGGCCCGTACCGGTCGTACAGCCAAGTCTACACGCACGATGCCCTGTGCGAAGTCTAGCTGGGAGCTGTAAACGTCCACCAAGAAGGCCGGCTCTGTGCCGTCCGTGCTGGGGACGATGGCTCCCTCCTTCTCCATCTGGAGTAGTACCTCTGTCAGCTTCTCCTTCAAGGCCGATCTGCCCGTGGCGCTGTTCAGTGTGCCGATGAACTGGTCACCAATGGCTTTGACTAGCCTTACCGCGTGGTCTGTCGTCCTGATGACGCTGATCTGCTCCTTGCTGGTGGTGATGCCCTTGACCACTATGATGCCCCTGCCACGCTGGGCTCGTAGCGGTAGTATGCCTGCGTTCAGTAGCTGCCTTATCTTGCTGGGTGTGTACGACGCCTCGATCTCGGATACGCCTCTTAGCGGCTTGAAGGTCGGCGACTGGTAGTAGTCTAGGTTGCCTATGAGCCCCGCGACGGCTCCCGAGACGCCGTACGGCGCCACGATCACGAACCTGTCGCTGGCGAGGACCTCCGTCCTCTTGAGGATGTCCTTGATGTCCTCTCCGGGAGCTACGCAGCCGACGCCTATCCTTCCCATGGCCTCGCCGCTCATGTTGGCGCAGTGAGCCTCCACGAGGGCGTGAACCTTGGGGTCGGAGGACTCGCACGCGTAGACCATCTCGACCTCGGGCTCGGCCTCCAGCATCTCCAGGGCCTCCTCGAACGACGAGACGTCCGGGTCCCCCGGCGGCTTGCCGCCCTTGAGGATGCCCTCGACCTTGGCCGGCAGGTTCTTGGACTTTAACGCCTTGGTGTCGACCAGCTGAGACTGGTCGCTGAGCACCTTGACCAAGTACTTGCCCGACCTCGTGTTCATGTCAAGGTCGTCGAAGACCTCGAAGGTCACGCCGTCGCTCACGAGGACTCTCACCGTGTTCTCGGTGGAGCCATCCTCGACCTGGTACTTGACTTCGTTTCCTGCGTCGCCGATAGACTTAGCGGTCAGCTCGACAGCGTCACCTTTCTCCCCGTCCTTGAGGGAAGCCTTTGCGTAGTCTCCGCCCTTGCCGACGATCCTCGTCGCGACTACCTCGAAGACTCCGTTCTGGAAGCACTGTTTTGCGTTGAGCGTCAATGTGAAGTCTGTGCCTGCGCCGAATGTGTCAGTGAACTCTCTCCAGCTGCCCAAGTGAACCGGAGTCAACTCGGGTCCCTTCTCGGCCGTCCCTATGACGGCTACTGTGCCTGAGGGGTAAGCTGGCGGTGGTATTATCTCCTTAACGACTTTTACCTCTACACCTGGTATTACTCTTACCATAGTAAACCCCTAAGACTTAATCCTGTCATGGGTATTTTAAATTTTAGTGAAGTTTCAAGACCATGAGCCTAAGCTAACATTAACATCAATTAATTTCATGTGATTTTGATGAGCCAAATTTCTTCAAGAAGAATCGATTTTTAAATACATTTAGCGACTTGAGACGGTATCACCCATCTCAAAGGAGTATCGTGTAAAAATATCTGTTTTTGACCTCGGCGGCTACCAGCAACGCGAGTAAAACAATCAGGGGCCTAACCCAGCACGGCGTCAACCTCACCAAGTTTACATTGGCGTCTGTGGCTATAAATTCTTTTTGAAAGTAAGCTACTCGGGGTCCGCGGCCACTAATTCGATGCGTCTCCCCTCGATGAGGGCCAGCGCTATCTTCGTCCTCGCCCTCTTCTGCAGCCGCCAGATGGTGCCCCTGCTGACGCCCATCTTTTCTCCGGCCTCCTCCTGTGACATATCCTCCAAGTCGGTCAGCCTTAATACCTCTACCTCTGCGGGCTCCAGCTGGACGGGTTCACCGTGCTCTCTAGGCTCGGGTTTGAAGGCTTTGATCCTTGTGGCGTAGCCTATTTTTACTGGTATGGGTCTTCTGCCGTAGCGGCCTCGGCGGCGTCTTCCACGCATCATACGTTATTCTGTGCATTATCACAACATTTATATATTTCCGTGTATATGCACACAATGAAATCTGTGCATATGCATAGAAAGGTGAAAGAAATGGGATACAGAGGAAGAAGAGGAAGATACCCCGGAAACGGGCCATTCAGAGACCTGCCCCCGTGGCAGCGGCCAGGCCAGATCTACGGCTACGGCAGAGGATACGGATACACGGGCGACCCCACGAAGTGCGCCAGGTTCCCCTGGCTACCAAGGTGGTGGTGGTCGAACCCCGACTACCAGGGCGCCGTCCCGGTGCCCCCGGCCGACGTCTCAGCGATGGGCCCGGTCCCCGATGAGCGTGTCTACCTTCAGGACCAGACTAAGTACTTGGAGCAGGAGCTGGCGGCCCTCAGGAAGCGCCTAGAAGAGCTCGGCTCAGAGGAAACAGACTAGTACCCCAACCCCCTTTTTGTTATCGAGATGAAGATAGCTGTACCCTCCAAGGGAGAGAAAGGGCTGAGAGACAGAGTAGCCGACACATTCTCGCGGGCGCCAGCCTTCACCATCGTAACCATCCAAGACGACAAGATACATGACGTCAAGGTAGTCAAGAACAAGGCGGCCGAGATGAGCCAAGGAGCAGGCCCAATGGCCGCGAGGATGCTGAATGATAATGGTGTAAACGTATTATTATCGAGTGACATAGGTCCAGGCGCCACTAACATTCTTGAGACCATCGGCATTGCAATAGGCAGCGCCTCTCAGGACGAAAAAGTAAAAGAAACCGTAGATAGATACTTGGCTCAGCTAGAGGTCTAGGAACGAGCTGAACTCTATCCAAGCCTCCTTAAGGGCTAGCGAAGCCGGCGAGTCTGGGCTGTAGACGACAACAGGTTCGGCCTGAACCATGGCCTTTGTGACGTTCTCGTCGAAAGGGATCATCCCCAGTATGGGTATCTCGTTCTCCTCGCAGAAGACCCTTATGGACGCCGTGTTATTGCTGTTCAGGTCATACTTGTTTACGATGACGCTGGGTATAATCTCAAAGTGCTCCAGAAGCTGAAGCAAGCGCTTCAAGTCATGTATCCCGCTTAAGGTGGGTTCTACCACCGCGACCGCTGCGTCGACGTTGCTGAGGCTGGCTATGACTGGGCACCCGATACCGGGTGGACCGTCCACTAGTATGAGCTCTCTGCCCGCCTCCTCCGCCAGCTTCACGGCGTTCTGACGGACAAGAGACACGAGTTTGCCACTGTTTTCCATGCCGGGGATCAGCCTGGCGTGGCTCATTGGGCCATATTTTGTCTCACTGAGGTAAGCGTGCCCGCACACCCGATCGTTGAAGTTGATAGCCTCCACGGGGCAGTTGACGACGCAGACCTTGCATCCCTCGCAGTGGATGGGATCCACCTCGTAGTCGTGGATTGCGTTGAACCTGCATAGCTTTTCGCAGAGGCCACATTTTATGCACTTCTCTGGGTCGATCTCGGCGAGGTTCAGGCCCTTGAAAGCCATTGTCTCCTTGACATCTGGGTTGAGGATTAGGTGTAGGTTGCTGGCGTCTACGTCGCAGTCAGCTAGGATCGGCTGGTCCGCTAGGGCTGCAAAGCTACCTGCGACACTTGTCTTCCCTGTCCCGCCTTTACCGCTCAGTATTGTTACCTGCTTCATTTGACCATCGTCTCCACGGTCGCCAGTAGTTCAGTGAACCTTGCGCGCCACTCTGTCATCTCGGCTGTGAAGGGTACCCCCCTACTGTACAGTTCAGCTATCCTCCGGTCGTAAGGTATCTCCATGAGGATCGTGATTCCCTTGCGCTCACAGAACTCGTATACTCCCCTATCGCCGATTCCGGCAAAGTTCACCACAACGCCCATGGGAACGGTGAGCAGCTCCACAACCTCGGTAGCGACCTCCAAGTCGTGCAGCCCGAACGGGGTTGGCTCTGTGACCATTAGGCAGAAGTCTGTCCCGTGTACGGTCTCCACGAGCGGGCACGCCGATCCGGGCGCAGCGTCCAATATGACAAGTCCTTCGTCAACAGCCTGCTCCTTGACGGCGGCTATCACTGGGACCGCCAGGGCTTCCCCCACGTTAAGCTCGCCGTATACGAGGCTCATGCCGCTGGACTCGGAGACTGTTATCGTCCCTATCTGCCTGGGCTCCTCGGTTATGGCTCCCTCCGGGCAGACGAGCTTGCATCCGCCGCAGCTATGGCAGAGCTCGTTGAATACCATCGCGGTCTCGCCGGCTACGAACAGAGCGTTGTACTGGCAGAACTCTGCGCATTTACGACAATAAGTGCATTTTTTCTCATCGATAATGGGGACAAGTAGCTCCACTGGCTGTTGCCTCTTGTGCCCGGGTTTAAGGAATATATGGGCGTTGGGCTCCTCAACATCGCAGTCTATATACTGCTCCGCCTCGACGCTGAGCGCTAAGTTGACGGCTACGCTGGTCTTACCTGTACCGCCCTTGCCGCTGGCTACAACTATCTTCATAAAAGTCAGTGCCCGAGGTTGTGTAGGCAGCCTTGGGTAAGCTCCTGCAACTCGCCGCGGATGAATGCTTCTACATTCTCCACGCTGCTGGGACTTTTTCCCTGTAGCACGGCTATGTTAAATTCCTGGAACATCTGGATTGCCTTCATGCCCATCCCAGCGGAGATCACAACCTCGCCTCCTAGGCTCCTGATCCTTTCAGGCGGGCTGCCTATGCCCCCGAAATGGTCACTGTCATTGGGTACAACGCCGCTTTCCTTAACCTCACCGGACTCGATGACGTACCACGCGTAGTAAGGTACACGCCCGAAGTGGGCTGAAAGAGTAGCGCCGGATTCGTCGGCTGTCGGGATAAATAACTTTACCATCTTTCTAGACTCCTATGGTCGGCGTCTGCCTTGACCTCTGCCTCCACCCATTGCTCGGCCGCCTTGGCCGAAGTGTCCGCCCACCGTCGGGGAGGACGCCGATCTCAGTTCTCCCCGTTTATACGCCTCTACGGCCTGGCCTACCGTGCCGAAGGCCCCTGTGTATATCTGGACCCCTCCCTGGCTTAAAGCCATGTGGGCGTTAGGGCCGACTTGGCCCGTTAGGACGGCTTTAACCCCCAGCTGGGCCACGCTCTGGGCAGCGCCTATCCCGGCGCCGTGGGCTGCCCCTATGCTAGAGTTGGGTACTGCCTGATACTTCATCGTTTCCGTGTCCACTATGAGGAAGACGCTGCAGCGCCCGAACCTAGGGTCCACGGCGCTTTCGAGGCTTCCTCCGGTGGAAGATACCGCTACTTTCATTCATGTTTCACCTTTTTCTCTATCTTTTCGATTATTTTTATGAACGACTTGGCTGCGGGGGAGTCGGAGTGCCTGAGTATGAACGGGGTCCCCTCGTCGCTGTCCATCGATATCCTGGGGTCGATGGGTATGCTTCCGAGGAGTTCGACGGCCATTTCCTTCGCGACCCTCGCTCCGCCCCCCTCGCTGAACACCTCGATGGTCTCGCCGCAGTGGGGGCACACCAGCCCCGCCATGTTCTCTATTATGCCGAACACGGGGACATCCATCTTGCGGGCGAAGGTGACGGCCTTCTTGACGACGGCCTGACTCACCTCGCTGGGGATGGTGACTATGATGACTCCATCCATCTCCGGCAGGAGCTGCAGTATGCTGAGGCTCTCGTCCCCAGTGCCTGGCGGCAGGTCCACGAGGAGGAAGTCCAGAGGCCCCCACGCGACCTCGCCGAGAAACTGGCGTATGGCGCCCATCTTCAGTGGTCCCCGCCAGATGACGGGAGAATCGTCTGTGGGTAACAGGAAGTCCATGGAGACCACGTCGACTCCCTCGGGCCCCTTAACAGGGGCTATACCCATGGGGCCTACGTCGAGCCTCTTACCTTTCAGGCCCATCATCTTCGGGACGCAGGGGCCGGTGAGGTCCGCGTCCAGTATGGCGACCCGTCTCTCTTTGCTGTTGACCGCCAGCCCCATGGCTAGGTTGACTGTTACGAGGCTCTTCCCCACGCCTCCCTTGCCGCTGATGACCGCGATCTTGTGCTTGACCCTGCTCATGCGCTTCTTGATCAATTCCATCTGCTGGTTCTTCTGCTCCCCCGGGTTAGGGACGCCGTCTCTGTCTGCCAAGTCTAACATCTCTATCTAATCTAGGTTAAATCCTAGTATCAGTGTAATTGTACCTGATAAAAGTATCCTTACACGGTCTTACGGACACGACATAAGTGACCGCGGTTTAACTGATAACCTTATCTTCTCCCCTGAGGCGGATCATAACATTTTAGACGGATTGCGTCACCAATTTGAAGGAGAAACAGATGCACCCCAAGGATGGCCTAACCAAACTCGTCGGTCGCCTGAAGAGGGCCCCAGACGAGCGCGCAGACGCAGCTGTAGCTATTCTCATAAGGCCGAGCCCGGACGACCTGGAGGTGCTTCTAGTAAAGAGAACCGAAGTGGAGGGAGACCCCTGGAGCGGGGACATGGCGTTTCCCGGAGGGAAAAGGTGTTCTCAGGACAGAAGCCTCGTGGACACTGCAGTGAGGGAGGTCATGGAGGAGACGGGTATCGACCTCAAGGCCCTGGAACCCCTAGGATACTTAGAGTCACTCTTCTCCTGGGTGAGGAACACCTTCTCGGTTCAGCCTGTCCTCTACCTCTTCGAGGATAATCCTACCATCAGTTTGAACTACGAGCTCACCAAGTACACGTGGACCCCCATGAAGGAGCTGGAGAAGACACGGTCTCAGGCTGTGGTGAAAGGCTGGGACAGCCCAGTGTTCAGGGTAGGGGAAGACGTCGTCTGGGGGCTGACCTATAGGATGCTTGAGAGACTCATGGAGATGCTGTGGGAGGACTAGAGGAGTTCCTTCAGGGACTCCGCGACCTGCCTCGGAAACTCGCCCACGGCTACCCCGGCGTCTCTTAGGGCGTTCATCTTGCTCTCAGCGGTCCCCATGCTTCCCTGGATGATGGCGCCGGCGTGGCCCATCCTTTTACCGGGCACAGCGGCTCTGCCTGCGACGTATGCGGCCACCGGCTTGGTGAAGCCGCCGTCCCCGATGAACGCGGCGGCCCGCTCCTCCGCGTCTCCCCCGATCTCTCCTATCAGGGCGACGGCCTCGGTCTCGGGGTCCTCCTCGAACCAACGGAGCACGTCTACGTAGTCGAGGCCCACGACGGGGTCCCCGCCCAGGCCCACGCATGTGCTCTGCCCGAGGCCCACGCGGGTGATGTGGGCGGCGACCTCGTAGAACAGGGTGCCGCTGCGGCTGATGACCCCCACCTCGCCCTTCTTGAAGACCTGGGCCGGCATTATGCCCATCTTACACTCCCCGGCCTTGATGAGCCCGGGCGTGTTGGGCCCCACGATTGTGGTGCCGCTCAGCCTGGCCCTGGCCATGAGTTCGATGCTGTCCCTGACGGGCATGCCCTCGGTGATGATCACCACGGGGTCGAGGCCCGCCTCCACGCTCTCGAGCGCCGCGTCCAGCGCGTAGGGCGCCGGCACGAATATTATGCTGGCGTCGACGCCGTGGCTCTCCTCCGCCTCTACCACTGTGTCGTAGACAGGGAGCCCCTCGATGGTCTGCCCGCCTCGGCCGGGCACCGTCCCCGCCACGACCTTGGTGCCGTACTCCCTCATGAGATGCGTGTGGAAGGCTCCCTGGCTGCCCGTTATGCCCTGGACCAGAACCCTGGTGTCCTTGTCTATGAACCGCGTCACCTAGCTCGCCTCCGCCAGCTTCACCGCCAGCTCCGCCGCCTCCTCCATGGAGCCCAGGGTCTCGACCCCCGCCTCCTTCAGTATCTTCCTGCCCTCCTCCTCGTTGGTGCCCATCATGCGGACAACTATGGGCTTCTCGACGGCCACCTCTCTCCGCGCCGCCACGACGCCCTCGGCTATGTGGTCGCACCGGGTTATGCCGCCCAGGACGTTCACGAGAAGCGCCCTAGCCCTCTCATCGCCGAGCACGAACTTGGCGGCCTCGCCTATGCGCTCAGGGGTGGCGCCTCCCCCTAGGTCCAGGAAGTTGGCGGCTCTGCCGCCGTGGAGCATCACGGTGTCCAGCGTAGCCATGGTGAGGCCGGCGCCGTTCCCGATGATGCCTATGTTGCCGTCGAGCTCCACGTAGGTCAAGCCCTTGGACCTTGCCTTCATCTCCCTCTCCGTGAGCTCACTCTGGTAGCTTTCCAGGAGCCTCTCCTCAAGCTCCCCGTGCCTGAATAAGGCGTTGTTGTCGACGTTGAGCCTGGCGTCAGCCGCCGTGAACCCGTCCTCCACCTCCGCCAGCGGGTTTATCTCGGTGAGCTCGGCGTCCATCTCCAACGCCAGCTCGTAGAGGCTCTCGACGAAGGCCGCGAACTGAAGCATCTTCCTGCCTCCGTACCCGAGCCTCTTCGCGACGAGGTTGCCGTGGTAGCCCCTCAGCCCATGCACCGGATCCACCAGGTGCCGCACGATCCTTTCCGGGGTTTTGGCGGCGACCTCCTCGATGTCCATGCCTCCCTCGCTGGAAGCCAGTACCACATACGCCTTGTTGCGGCGGTCCACCGTGACACCTAGGTAGATCTCGTTGACTATGCTCAGCTTCTCCTCTACGTAGAGCTTCTCCACCGTGAGACCTTTTATCCTCATCCCCAGCAGCGCGTCAGCCACCTCGGCAGCTTCCTCTGGGGTGTCCGCGAACCTGACTCCCCCGGCCTTGCCTCTGCCGCCGACCGGGAGCTGCGCCTTGATCACGACGGGCTTGCCGAGCTCGGCGGTGTAGTCGCGGGCTTCCCGGGGCGTGGTGATCATCCTGCCCTGGGGTGTCGGTATCCCGTGTCTTCTGAAGTGTTCCTTCGCCTCGTACTCTAGCAGCTTCAATCATGTGCGCCTCTATTGATTCAACCAATGTACACGATGCTGGTAAATATTCGTTCTGGGAGAAACAAGCTACTCCGCCGTGGCGTAAGGGGGGATAATGATATCAATGTCTTAATGGAAGTTGTATGATTTGAGGTTCGAGACAAGAGAACTCGCCATCATCGTGGTGTTCAGCGCCTTGGGAGCCGTCCTGAGCGTACCCGTGGGCTACCTAGGCAACTACCTGAAAACCTTCCCGGCCATCCCGCTGGGCACAGGCCAGATCCTCGCAGGCGTCCACGTCTTCCCCACCGCTCTAACCATGTTGCTGGTGAGGAGGAGAGGCGCCGCGGCCGCCACGGGGACCGTGAAGGGGCTGGTTGAGGCGGTTCTCTTCAGCTTCCACGGCTTCTCGGTGATCATCATGAGCGGCGTCCAAGGGCTGGTCCTCGACGCAGCCGCCATATTCTTCGGATACGACACAAGGACCGGGCTGTGCGTCGCCTGCGGCCTATCGGCCGCCAGCAACGTAGCTTATCTCCAGTTCTTCCTGGGGCTGGGGTTCCCGGTGGAGGTCTTCGCGTTGATGTACATCCTGGCCTTCGCCTCGGGGGCGGTTTTCGGCGGCTACATGGGGGACACGGTGTACCAAATGGTCCAGAAAAGAATAGACTTCTAGAAAACAATCACGGATCGGCTGATGAGCATAAGGTGACCTCTCGTCTTAAATCGCCGTGAAGCCGTTCAATAGACGATGTTCATGGATTCTAAAACCCTGAAAAAAAAGGCGCTAGAGGAGATCGACCGAAGGGCGGGCGAGATCATTGAGTACGCGACCGCTATATGGAAGTACCCTGAGCTCGGTTTCAAGGAGTTCAAGACAGCAGAGCTAACAGAGAAGAAATACGAGGCGGCGGGTTGGCGCCACGAGAAAGGCATAGCCATAACGGGTAGCAAAGCCTACCTCAAGGGCGACGGCTCAAGGCCCTCCATCGGCGTAGTGGGTGAGCTCGACGCCCTCCACATCCCGGTTCACCCCGAGGCTCATCCGGCCACCGGGAACGTCCACGCCTGCGGCCATCACAGCCAGATGGCCGCCATGCTGGGCGCCGGGTACGGCCTCGACGCGGTGAAGAAGCACCTGGACGGCGAGGTCGTCATGGTCGCGGTCCCGGCCGAGGAGTACATAGAGATCGACTACAGGAACAGGCTCCGCGAGGAGGGAAAGCTGGAGTTCTTCGGCGGCAAACAGGAGTTCATCAGGCTGGGCGCCATGGACGACGTTGACATCGTCTTAGGCAGCCACAGCGCCATGGACCAGGAGGAGCTCATAGGCGTCGGCGGCAGCAACAACGGCTTCGTCGGCAAGCTCGTCCGATACATAGGCAGGGAGTCCCACGCCGGCGGCGCCCCGGACAAGGGGATAAACGCCCTGAACGCCGCCATTCTGGGCCTCATGGGCATCCACGCCAACAGGGAGACCTTCCGCGACGAGGACACCATAAGGGTCCACCCCATCATCACCAAGGGAGGCGAGATAGTCAACAACGTACCCGCCGACGTGAGGATGGAGAGCTACGTCCGCGGCAAGACCGTGGAGGCCGTCATGGACGCCAACAGGAAGGTGAACAACGCCCTGAGGGCCGGCGCCATGGCCGTAGGCGCCGAGGTGGAGATCATCGACCACCCAGGCTACATGCCCTACACCCGGGACCCCAACCTGGAGAAGATAATCATCGCCTCGTGCGAGAGGCTCGTCGGCAAAGACCAGATAAGGCACAGGGAGCACAGCACAAGCAGCACCGACATGGGCGACCTCAGCTGCATAATGCCAACCACCAGCATAGGCATGAGCGGAACCGAAGGCCGGGGACACAGCCGGGAGCTAAGGATAGTGGACCCCGTTAAGCAGTACATCTGGCCCGCCAAAGCCATAGCCGTCACCGTCGTGGACCTACTCTACGGTGACGCGAAAGAAGCGAAGAACGTAATAGAAGGCTTCAAGCCCACGATAAAACGGGAAGAATACACAGACTTCATGAAGAAACTCGTAGAATAACCTATCTTTCATTCGAAACACCGTTTTCTCCCTCTTTAGACGCAGCTGAGCGGAAAAAAGGGCTAAACCGAAAACAAGATTTGGCGTGTCGAAGCCTCGACCACAAGACTACATCAGGCGTCGACGTCTTCACCCAAAAATCTATCCGGTGTCCAGCCATCTGCATATGGATGAGCGTCATCGAGACGAGGGAGATAGCCCCCGGGGTGGAGATACCGGTCCTCGGCCTAGGCACGTGGGGGATGGGCGGCCGGCAGATCGAGGACCACCGCTGGGACGAAGAGAACGTTACGGCGATCCGGATGGCCATCGAGCTGGGCCTGACCCACATCGACACCGCCGAGTACTACGGGGCTGGGCACGCCGAGGAG
>DAOVEE010000093.1 GCA_030669135.1 Candidatus Bathyarchaeota archaeon
TACGACGCCGAGGTAAAGATCGTGTCCATCGGCGACACAGCCATCATCCCACTACCGGAGCTCTTCGCCGGTCCCAAGATTAACAGCCTCGAGCCCAACGAGCTAGTCACGGAGATAAGGTTCCCAGTCCCTCCAATATCGTCCTCATCTTCCTTCAAACGGATATCCCGCAGGAGGGCGTTCACGCTCTCCGTCGTGAGCGCAGCGGCCTACGTCGAGTTGGATGGCGGCGTATGCACTGAGGCTAGGGTCGCCTTCGGCTCGGTGGCCGAGACCCCTATAAGGGCTCCCGGGGTGGAGGAACTCCTCACCGGTGAAGAGATGAATAATCAAACGATATCTGAGGCCGTCGAGGCCGCGAAGCAGAGCGTCGCCCCGATCACTGATGTGCGAGGAACAGCGGAGTATAGGAGAGACATGTGCGGGGTGCTGCTGAAGAGGGCGCTGAACACGGCGATTGGGAGGTTGAGCTAACATGGAGGTCAGTTTCAAGCTGAACGGAGAGCCAGTGACCGTCACGGTCGAGCCATACGTAAGCCTCGTGGACATGCTGAGGGACGAGATGGGTGTCAAGAGCGTCAAAAAGGGCTGCGAGCAGGGCGAGTGCGGCGCCTGCACGCTACTAATAGACGGGGTCCCGGTTACCAGCTGCCTCGTCCTAGCCCCACAGGTTGAAAGTAGACACGTCACCACCATCGAGGGGCTCGAGAAGAACCCGCTGATGATAGACCTCAGAGAAGCGTTCATAGAGAACGGCGCAGTGCAGTGCGGCTTCTGCACCCCCGGGATGCTGATAAGCGCCTACGCCCTGCTGAGGGACAACCCTCACCCGAGCGAGGAAGAGGTGAAGAGGGGCATCGAGGGCAATATATGCAGATGCACTGGCTTCACAAAGATCATCGAGGCCATCCTCGACGCAGTGGAGCGTATAGCCCCTGAGTGACACCGAGATCATAGTCAGGCTCAAGGGAGAGCTGGACGCGGGCCTCCCCGCCGTCCTCTGCACCCTCGTCTACAAGGAGGGCAGCGGCCCCCGGGACCCGGGGAGCAAGATGCTGGTGACTTCCGACGGCGAGGCGCTGGGGACCATCGGGGGAGGCGGCATGGAGCGGAGGCTCATTGATGAGGCGCTGGAGGCGCTAAAGGTGGGAGAGCCTAGAAGCCTCCACTTTGCGATGGGCGTCCCTGCCCGTGAGGGCATGATATCTGTGAACAGTAAGTGCGGTGGAGAGGTGAAGATATTCATGGACGTATTGAAGCCGGAGCACCGGCTAATCATCATGGGGTCAGGGCTGATAGCACAGGCCGTCGCCAGATACAGCATCGATTGTGGGTTAAACGTCACCGTCGTCGACGACGCGGACACGGCCACGGCGGAAAATTTCTCCGGCGTCGAGCTGGTGAACGACACCTACCCTGAGTCGTTGACCAAGGTCAAGATCAGACCCAGCGACTACGTGGCGATGCTCCATGGGGAGACCGCGTTCGAGCTCGCCGGCCTAAGGCAAGCGGTCAAGGCGAGGCCCGCGTTCATCGGCCTCCTCGGCAGCAGTAACAAGGCGAAGGAGCACAAGAGACAGCTCAAGGAGGAGGGCTACGACCCCGAGACAGTCGACGCCATAAAGGGGCCCATCGGCATCGAGATAGACGCCGAGACTCCTGAGGAGATCGCGGTAAGCATCGTCGCCGAGCTCATCAAGGTTAAACGAGGCTAGCCCCGGGTCTCCTCCCAGAGCCTCTTAACCCTCTCGTAGTCTTCTGGCGTGTCCAGGTCAGTCACGGTCCAGACGTCTCCCTCGACGTACCTGTGCTCCGTTTCGTGGCGGTTCACGACGTCCCTCATGGTCTCCTCCTCCCCGAGCTCTAGGAACTCGTCGAAGAGGGACTTCCTGAACAGGACGGGATGCCCTCTCCTACCTTCGTGCACGGGGCTTACTATGAGCGCCTCCGGGTCGTTCATGAGTACGCCTTTCATCTCCTCAAGGAGTCTATGGCTGAACCCGAAGGTGTCGCTGAGCACCATAAAGACCGCCTCCACGTCCGGGTCCATGGTCCTGAGCCCCGCCCGGAAGCTCGTGGTCATCCCCTCATCGTAATCCGGGTTGTAAACCGTCTTCGCTCCGAATGCCTCTACGAATCCCTTTACATCATCCGGCCTGTGCCCTAGTACTACTATAGTCTCGAAAGGTTTCAGTGAGAAAAGGATGTGCTCGATTACCCTCCGATCACCGACCTTGAGCAGGAGCTTGTTGGCTCCCATGCGGCTGGACCTCCCCGCAGCGAGGACTACGGCGGCCAACCTCAAGGGTTACACCTAGCTTCTCAGCTTCTTGGCAGCGGATTGAACTGCCTTGATTATGTTGACGTAGCCCGTGCAACGGCAGTAGTTTCCCTTCAGGTACTCCCTTATCTCCGCCTCGGAGGGATCAGGGTTCTCCTTCAGGAGGGCCTTCGTCGTCATGATGAAGCCAGGGGTACAGAAGCCACACTGGATGGCCCCCTCCTCGATGTAGGCCTCCTGTATCGGGTCGAGCTTGTCCCCGTCGGCGACCCCCTCGATGGTCTCCACGCATTTACCGTCGGCGTCCACGGCTAGAACCATGCAGGAGAGCACTGCCTCGCCGTCTAGGAGGACGGTGCATGCCCCGCACTCACCTATGCCGCAGCCGTACTTGGTGCCAGTCAGGTAGAGCTCGTCCCTCACGAGGTTGAGTAGCAGCTTGTTGGGCTCGACGTCGAACCGCCTCTTGCGTCCGTTTACGGTTATCTCTATCTCCATCGCATCTACCTCCTCGCAGCCTCCACGGCTCTAGTCACGGCATCCCTCGCCAGCGCCTTGGACGTCCTCTGCCTGTACTCGGGTGGAGCCCTTCTCCAGCGCTCCCTAGGCTCGACGCAGGTAGCTATTAACTCCACTGCCTCATCCATCGCCTCGGCTGACGGCTCCCTGCCCCTCAGGATCTCCTCGGCCAGGACACCCCTGATGGGCGCCGGACTGCATGCCCCGAGGGCGATGCTGCAGTGGTCTATCTTTCCGTCCTTCAGGGAGACGACGGCGGCGACGTTCACCGTGGCGATGTCCAGGGTCGTCCAGCCTATCTTCTCGAAGGCGGAGCCCGCCCCCTCCGGGAGGTGGGGCACGGTGAACCCGGTGACCAGCTCGCCCTGCTCAAGCCTTACCTCACCTCTTCCGTGGAAGAACTCGACGATGGGGTAATTCTTCTCCCCGCTCTTGCTGTAGACGTGGACCTTGGCATCCACGGCCATCAGGGGTGTCGCCATGTCGGCGCTGGGGCTAGCGTTGCAGATGTTGCCGCCGATGGTCCCCAGGTTCCTGATCTGGATCGAGCCCACGCTCCTCGCGGCCTCGCTCAGGAGGGGGAGCTTCTCATTGATCAGGGGTGAGAGCTCGATGGCCCGCAGTTTCGCTAGGGCACCAATGTGGATTCCCTCGGGGATCTCCTTGATGCAGGCGAGTTCGGGTATCCCCTTTATGTTGACTATGTGCTTGGGCTCGACCCTCCTCTGCTTCATGTGGGGGAGAAGGTCGGTGCCTCCGGCGAGTACGTGTGCGTCCTCCCCGTACTTCTCCAAGAGCTCCACAGTCTCGTCGAGGCTCTTAGGGGCGTGGTACTCGAACTCGATGGGCAGTATGTGGGTGTTTACCTTGTTGACGTACATCCTCTAACCCTCCTTCTCCTTTAACGCCTCAAGTATCCTTATGGGCGTAATGGGGAGCTGGAAGAACCTGACCCCCAAGGCGCTCTGGATGGCGTTCGCGATGGCTCCGGCGACCGGGTTGAGGGCACCCTCGCCGAGGCCCTTGGCCCCGAAGGGACCCGTGGGCTCATACGTGTCGGCGAAGAACACCGTCAGGTCCTCCAAGTCTAGGAGGTCGCATGTCGTCGGGACCTTGTAGTTGGCGACCGAGCCCCCGTTCATGAGGTCCCCGCTCTCGGGGTCATAGGGCGTGTCCTCGAGCACGGTCATGCCCCAGCCCTGGGCGAAGCCCCCATGCACTTGGCCGGCGGCCAGCTTCGGGTTTATCACCGTGCCTATGTCGGCTCCGGCGACGACCCTGAGGAGCTTCACCTTTCCCGTCCAGGTGTCCACCTCGACATCGACGAAGTAGCCTGTGAAGTGGGGCGGGCAGCTGGGCTGCCTGTAGCTCTCCACGGAGGCCGCTGTGCCCCAGTTCTTTTGTCGGGCGGTCTCGGCTACGTCCCTGTAGGTGACCTCCCTGCCCTCGATGCCCTCAGCGTAGACGACTGCCTGCCCCCTCGCCTCGTCGTACCTTATCCTGACCGCGTGGGGGTAAGCGTCGAGGATCCTGCCAGCGAACTCCCTTATCTGCTCCTTAACCTTGCCAGCCACCTTGAGGGCTGCCCCTCCGCCGCTGTAGACCCCCCTGGAGGCGTGGGTGCAGACGTCGTAGACGGTGGTGCCCGTGTCCGCACGGATGATGTTCACCTTGTCCACGGGGACGCAGAGCTCCTCGGCTATGATCTTGGCGTGGGCGTCCTGAGTCCCGCAGCCGTGGTCCATGAGCGCGGAGACGTAGTCGAAGGTTCCGTCCTCGTTCATCTTGAGCATGGCACCGCCGAAGTCGATGATGCTGCTGGGCACCGGCGCCCCGGCGCTGCTGGTGTGGAAGCCTCTTCCGACTCCCCAACCCTTCCTGTACCTGCCTGTCTGCTCCTCTGGCTTTAGCCTGTTGTACCAGTCCACCATCTCGGCACCTTTGGTGAGGATCTCCTCGACGCCACAGCTTCGGATGATGGACTTCACTGTGGGTCCCTGACCCCAGAAGAGCTCTCCTTCGCCGATGAAGTTCTTCAGTCTAAAGTCGAGGGGGTCAACACCGATCATACCAGCAAGCTCGTCCATCATGGTCTCCACGACCCAGGTCGTCTGGGGGTTACCGTAGCCCCTGAAGGCGCAGCAGGGCACCTTGTTGGTGTACACGGCTTTACCGACGTACTCTTTATACGGAAGCCTATAGAGGCTCACCCACCAGCCGACGACACACCCCAGCAGGGGGTAGGCCTGTATCTGGTGAGCGCCGATGTCCAAGTAAGCCTCCATCTGGCCTCCTGCCAAGGTGCCGTCCTTGAAGGCTCCCAGTTTTAACTTGAAAATGATCTGATACGCGCAGTGGTCCCTGATATCCTCCTCCCTAGTGTAGCAGAGCTTGACGGGGCGCCGGCTCTTAAGCGCTAGACCCACGGCGACGGTTACCGGGGGGTTGACGTGGATGCTGGAGCCGAAGCTCCCGCCTAAGGCGACCTTGTAGACCCGTATCTTGCCCATGGGTATGCCGTAGATATCGTGGATGAGAAGCCTAGTGTTGTGTATCGTCTGGGTTGTGCTCCAGATGCTCACCCCGCCGTCGGGCTCGGGCCTCACAAGCACCGACTTGGTCTCAAGCTGGTTGTGATACCGGCGGTTTGTGCGGTATGTCCTCTCGATGACGTAGTCAGCGGCCTCAAGGCTTGCAGGGTCTCCCTCGGTGATCTCAAGCTGGCAGCCGATGTTGTTCTTCACGTCGATGAGGTCGTCCTCCAGATAGATCTGCTCGTGGATCAGGTCGGCACCCAGCTTCATCGAGTCAAAGGCGTCAAAGGATGCACCAAGGACCTCGTAGTCGACCTCGATGGACTCCAGGGCCCTCTGGGCCTCCTCCTCGGACTCCGCGGCGACAGCGCCGATCGGCTCCCCGACGTAGTGCCCCTTCTCCGCTAGGACCTTCCAGTCCTTGTACGTGGACGAGGGGACGCTTACAAGCCTGGGGCAGTACTTGATGTCAGGTATCTCGCCCGGGGTGAGTGTAACGGCTCCCATCGCCTCGGCCTTGGACACGTCCATGGACTTGACCTTCGCGTGAGCGTAGGGGCTCTTCAGTATCCGACCGTACAACATGTTGGGGAAGGCCATGTCGGAGGCGAATATCTCCCGCCCAGTGACCTTCGCTACCCCGTCTTGCCTCGGGGTGTCCTTCCCCAAGACCTTGAACGCAGGTTTACTTGACATTGGTGAATAGAGGGTGGGCGACGGGTTAAAAGAATAGTCCCGGCTACCCTGTGAGGGGCGTGAGGGTGTAGTTCACCTCTCTCACGCCCTTCACCGTCTTGGATCTGGTCACGAAGTTCATCACTATCTCCGAGTCGCCCTTCACCAGGAATATCTCGATGCAGAGTCCCTCCTCTATGTGTAGGTGCATGTTCCCGAAGATGATGTTATCGAACCCGTTCCTGAGGTCGAGTATGCCAAGATGGCTGCTGGCGCTCTCCGTCTCGGATATGATGGTCACCGTGGACATCACCTGCCCCCTCTGCCGGCTCTGGAGCGAGAACTGGCTGAGGCTGTCCCTGACGGCGAGCCTCAGCGCCTCGGACCTGCTTGAGAACCCTGACTTCTCCACGAACGTGTCCAGTCTCTCCAGCAGCTCCGGCGTCAGACTCACGCTGATAACGGTCATGGTTTAATAAAAAACCTGCATATTATTAATAATTTCTAATAAAAAACAGCCAATTTATAGCATTAACTTAATAAACCCTCGGTCAGCGGAAAGAAGGAAGCCGGCTGATAAGATGCCAGAAAACAGCCACGACGAAGAACACGTCTGCACCTCCTGCGGCCATGATCACCGCAGTCATGATGAAACTCCGAGCGAGGCGTGTGTATCATGCGACATCGGGCCGGAGCCGGCCTGCACAACTTGTGAGCGGAGCCGGGAGTCGTCGCACGGTCACTTACACGAGAAAAGGGGGTGGATCACCCTCATCGCGGCAGGCGCAGCCATTGCCCTAGGCATCATACTCGAATCCCTCGGAGCATACCCTGAGGCATCTCAGAGTCTTCTGGTAGCAGCCATGGCAGTCACGGGCTACCCCCTGGCCGAGAGAGGATTCAGGAGCCTGCTGAAAGGCAACATAGGTATCAACCTCCTCGTGACGATCGCAGCAGTAGGGGCGACCGTTATCGGCCTATACCAAGAAGGCGCGTTGGTGGTGTTCCTGTTCAGCATATCCCTGAGGCTTGAGGTCATCGCATCCGAGCGGGCGCGGCACGCCATCGAGGCGCTGATGGAGCTCAGGCCCGAGAT
>DAOVEE010000203.1 GCA_030669135.1 Candidatus Bathyarchaeota archaeon
ATTAAAACCGTGGGTGAAAAAGGTTAAATGGCTTGCACTGGTTCCCCTAGTCGGCGGGTGAGTGGGGCCTCCTACCCGTTCCGCCATAGAAACCCCGGAGTAAGGAGGTAACATAACGTGAAGACGAGAGACATTAGTCTATCAGCGGTCATCGCTGCCCTCTACGCGGCGCTGGTCATCATACTGGCTCCCATAAGCTTCGGCCCGATACAGCTGCGCGTGGCCGACTGCCTCATACCTTTGTCCGCCCTGTTTGGGCCTCCCTGTGTGATCGGCGTCGCCTTGGGGGCGTTCGTGGGGAACGCGTACTGGTTCCTGAGCCCCATCGACGTGGTGCTGGGGGCCCTCGCCAACTTGGCGGCTTCCTACGTCGTCTACAGGTACAGGGAACGCCTCGTGGCCGCCTCGGCGGCGGCTTCCTTGATAATCGGCGTCGTGGTCGGCGGATACCTGTGGCTGTTCTTTCCCCCTCCAAGCATCCTCGGGCTTCAACTGCCGGTGTGGCTGGCGATGATGACCAGCATCACATTGAGCAGCCTGGTGGCCGTCGGGGTGCTGGGCCTGGGGCTGGTGAGGCTGCTAGAGGAGTCCGAGTACATCAAGCAGCTTCGCTGACCCACTTTTTTCACATGTTTTATCAGGCAGGGCCCCGTGAATAGCTGTAATGAACGTCAGGATAGTCCGGTTGATGGGGTGGTTCGGCATCGTAGCCCCGTTCATCGCCGCGCTTATGATCTATGTTAGCGCAGGGTCCACGCCGGGGTGGAGCTTGACGGAACAGAGCCTGAGCCAGCTGGGATCGGGGGGCTTCGGGGCTGTGCTCTTCAACAGCGGCCTCGCTATGGCGGGCTCCGTGATGCTGCTGTTCGGGGCCGCGCTGTACGAGTTCTCAGACGGGGACACAATGGGCAGGATAGGCACCGCCCTCTACATCCTGAGCTCAGGCATCGTCACCGGGCTGAGTCTGGCAACCATCGAGGTTCAGCCCATCCACGACCAGGCCGCCACGGCGTTGTTCGTCGCCTTGCCTCTGAGCGCAGCCGTCTCCAGCGTGTACGCTTGGAGAAAGGGCTTGAAGCCCTACGCGGCGATCGGTTTCGCAGCCGCCGTGGTCTCCTTTGGGGTCTGGGTTGTGGCGGGGAGCGTGACGGCGCTGTACGAGTTGATGGCACTCGCTCCCATCGGGTTATGGCAGATGGCGCTCGGGTACTGGATGTGCAAACAAGTCCCCGATGACGACCTGTAGCTACTTCCTGCCTAACAGCCTCTCGGTGAGCCTTCTCCACTGGCTCTTGGTGTCAGTTATCTCGAGCTCCCTGGCGTCGAAGTCGCAGCCCGTCTTGATGGTCCTGACGTTTAGCTTCGCCATGGGCTCGGGGGAAAGCTGGCTGAGGGGTTCACAGTGGCTACACATGATTACTCTGCCTGTTAGCTGCTGCTCCTTGTGGAAGCGCATGGCCTCCCCCACGGACTCGAAGCTGAACCAACCGCCGTCCCGGCGCATCTCGTTGACGCCCTTCTGTTCGCCGCCCTCCGGGACGGCGTGGACGCACTCGTCCCTGTGGACGGTCGCGGTCTTGGTGGGCTTATCCACGTCCAGCCAGAACATGGTGGTTTGAACCGTGTGGCGGCTAAAAAAGTTGATTACGGGTAGACTCTGCGCATGTCCCTGGGGAACGGCACGGTGTCCCTGATGTGCTCCAGCTTAAGCATCCACATGAGCACCCGCTCCACGCCTAGGCCGAACCCGCTGTGAGGCACCGTCCCCCACTTCCTGAGGTCCATGTACCACTCGTAGTTTGATGGGTCCAGGCCGTCGTCGATGGTGCGCTGGTAGAGCTGCTCGTAGTCGTGGACGCGCTGGCCTCCGCCGATGATCTCGCCGTAGCCCGCCGGCGCCAGGAGGTCCGCGCTCATGGTCACCTCGGCTCGGTCGGGGTTGGGCATGTGGTAGAAGGGCTTGATGCCGCTGGGATACCCCACTATCCAGGTGGGCTTCTCGAACTGCTCGGTGAGTGGGCCTTCCTGCTGCCACCCGAAGTCGTCGCCCCAGTACATCTCGACGCCCTGCTTCTGAACCGTCTCCACGGCGTCGTCGTAGCTCATCCTGGGGAACGGGGGCTTCAGCTTTGCCAGGTAGTCAGGGTCTCCGCCCGCGTTCCTAACCTTCTCGGGGATCTCCTCGCCGAGGACGTTGGCGATGTGGCTTACGAGCCTGTCGCCTGTGGTCATTATGCCGTCGAGGTCGGTCCACGGCTCCTCGAGTTCCATGTGGAGGAACTCGCTGAGGTGCCGCCGCGTCCTGCTGGGCTCTGCGCGGAAGCTGGGCGCGATGGTGTATATCTTGCCCAGGCTGCTGATGAGGGCCTCTGCGTAGAGCTGCCAGCTCTGGCTCAGGTAGACGCCTTTCTTGTCGAAGTACTCGACGCTGAAGAGAGTGCTGCCTCCCTCGACGCTGGCGGTCATGAACATGGGGGTGTGCACCTCGGTGTACCCGTTGTCTTTGAACCAGCAGCGGGCGGCCTCCAGGAACTTGGCTCTGATCTGGAATATGTTCTGGAGCTTGGGCTCGCGGATGTAGAGGTGCCTGTTGTCCATGAGGAACTCGATTCCCTGCTCCTTCTTGACGATGGGGTAGTCGGGCTTCGCCACGTAGACGTCACCGACGCCGTTCACCCTGAGCTCCCATCCACCCGGCGCGCGCTCGTCCCTCTTGACGACGCCCTTCAGCTCGAGGGCGGTCTCTATGGGGTACTTCTCCACCTCGTTGAAGGTATCTTCGTCGACGTCGCGCTTATTCAGGGTGCACTGGATTACCCCCGATCCGTCTCGGAGCTCGAGGAACTGGATGCCTCCGCTGCTCCGGCTGGTGTATATCCAGCCGCGGAGCTTGACGGCGGCTCCCTCCTCGTATCTGCCTTTCAGTATGTCGGCTGCGTCCACGAAACCCGTCATTTTAGACACTGAATCTTATCTCAGCCTGTTAATGACTCTTTCCAATGAC
>DAOVEE010000249.1 GCA_030669135.1 Candidatus Bathyarchaeota archaeon
CCCAGAATCTGGCCCAGCGTCGAGCCCTCACATAGCTTCTCGAAGAACAGCCTCCTGAAGACCATGTTACTTCTCGCCTGCGAGACGATGGAGCCCACACCCGCCTCCGCTCGGCCCACCCGCCCCGAGTCGTAGCTGCACGAGGATATGGCGAAGCCGGTCTCCCCTTTCTCTCTGTCGACGGCGACTATAGAGAACGTCATAACTGTGAATCGGAGGTATCTGTTTAAAAGGGTGGCTCACTTACGTTGATTACTTGTTGTGAGTGCTATTTTCTTGGCATTCTTTCCTCCACGGGGGCGATGCTGAAGGGCCTGTGGGGCTCGGACTGGTACCAGTATGCGGTGCTGCTGTAGTCGTCGCTGCGGTGGTTGGCGTGGCCGTGCTCTATTGTGACTCGGATGCTCTTCTCGAAGTAGACGGGGGCCACTATGTGGTATCTGTACCAAGTGACTTTGCCGCTCCAGTTCTTGCCTCCGGGTATGGGTAGCCCGTGGTAGGGTGCGCAGTACTCCTGGGTGGGGCACCAAGACATGCCGTAGTAGTCCTCTGTGCCTGTGCCGACTAGGCTGGGCAGCTTCTCGCCGTCTATGTAGATCATGTCGTCGCCCTCGCCGTACCAGTTGAACTTATCCGTCTTCCTGAGGTTGACGACGTTGACGTTGCAGCCCACGTAGTGGCCCCTGCCCTCGGCTTCGAGTATCAGGTAATTGCCTTTGCCGTCGGGGTTCTCACCCATGAACATCCATGTGCGGTTGTCTACTCCCTTTTCGCTGACGCCGTCCGTCGGGTTCTCGCGTCGCCACATGGCGTGGAACCTGCCGAGCCCCTCCCCCGGCTCCGCCCACTCCTCGTAGTCCACGTAGTAGTAGAAGGAGGTGACCTGTCTCTCACCCTGGTTCTCTAGGGTGATCCGGGCACCGTCGCCGTAGGGCATGGGCCACCAGCTGTTGAAGCCTTTGCCGTCCTCGGGGCTCATCTGCAGAGGAGCGGAGACGTAGTTGCGGGTGAGGCCGTGGCCGATGCCGAAGAAGTCGCCTATGGGGGCCTCGACGCTGGGGTTCTCCTCGCCGTCCCAGTATGCACGGAGCACGAGCTTCCTGAGGTACCACTCCTCGTCTGTGCGTATGGTGACCCAGATGTGTTTGACGCAGCCCGGGCCCTCCATCTCGGCTAGGGTCGCCGTCTCCCCCGGGTCTACGACGATGTAATCCCTGTTTCCGCCGGTGCGGTCGTAGCTGCTGAACCTCTTCCTTTTATGGTTCCTGAGGCGGGGCAGGTCGGGTAGGCCTCCGCCTAAAGCCGGTGAAGCCATTATAATCGAGTAAATGGGGGTGAGGTGAACGGAAAATACTTTGGATGCCTTACCTGCGCTGCCTGTAAAGCTTGGAGTCCACTACCTGCATCATCTTCTCAACGTCGAGGCCGCCTCCGAGGAAGGCCGCCACCCGCTCGGCGCTGGCCTCGGGATCGTCGAGGGCCTCGTTGTAGCTGACGTGGATGGTCTCTATGTCGGGCTGTTCGGCTAGCCACTCGTCTATCTCGGCGAGATGTCTCTCGAAGATGCCTGCTATGACGTCGTCGGGGACCTCGTCTGTGGGTTCGCCTCGGCGCATCATCATCTTCCTCTGGCTGGCCAGCACCTCTGGTATCTTGCGCTCCATGAAGATTACTTTGTAGCTGTGCCCCTCAGGCAGGTACCTGAGTAGATAGCTGATAACCTTGACTGTTTTGCCCTCGGCCTCGATCATCCACGAGGGGTCGTCCCTGAGCTGCTTGACTCGCTCGTCCTCGTAGTAGCCGCGGAGGTTGTCTTCGTCGGCTTCGCGTTTCTCGTCTGTGAGCACGGGGACGCCGCCAGCCTCCAGCATTCTCATCATCATGCTGGTGCCGCTGCGGGGGAGCCCCGATACCACGGTGATCACGGTGGTTCCTCGGAGTAACTGGGGGCGGTGCCGATAAAAACATGCCTCAATAAGGCCGTGGTTACGGGGAAAAGTGTCTGCTGTGCTGCGTTTCTGCCTTGATTCGTCGTTACCCATACGCTTTTTTACGTAGATCAAGATCGAAAAGAGGTGTTTCTGGGCCTCCTTTTCGGCTTGGAGGGCTGGTTTCCGGTTTGTTAGTTGACCCCCCTTCTTTGTGGGTGTCGTTTTGTGTCTCGTGGCTAGAAGTCTTCCCTCATCAGGGTCAGCGTCTGATAGTCTCCGTCCTTCGCCAACTGGTATATGTAGTCGGCGACGATGACGTCCTCGAGGGCTAACCCGATGTTAATCGCCAGTATACGCTCCTCCTGGCTGTCCCTACCCGGCT
>DAOVEE010000046.1 GCA_030669135.1 Candidatus Bathyarchaeota archaeon
ATGCTAAACGAGGTAGAGAAGAGGGTCATCGGGGAGGCGTACACCAGCACGCGGCCCCTCGAGAACCTGACGACTCTGTGCGACGACTACGGCGGCAGGTTCGCGGGCACGGAGGAGAACCGGGAGGCGGCGGAGTACATCCTGGGCATCTACGAGGAGTACGGCCTAGGTGACCCGCATCTCGAGCCTTTCACTTTCCAGGGCTGCGAGGTCGGCGAGTCCAGCCTCAGGGTCCGGGGGCCCACGTCGAAGGATGTGCCGACCTTGACGCTCCCGATGACGCCGAGCGGCTCAGCCGAGGGGGAGCTGGTCGCCGTGAAGGCACCCTCGGACCTTGAGTCGCTGGACGTCGAGGGAAAGATAATCTTGGGTACAAACAGGCTGCCCCTCAGGGCCTGCGTGGAGGCTGGGGCTGTGGGGTTCGTGTGGATGCACCCTTTCCCCATGATGGGTCCGCCCACCGGCGTCGTGCCCCAGCTGGTCCCGGCTGTCTCGATTAAGCACGAGGACGGTCTGATGCTCAGGAGGCTCATCGACCGGAGGGGAAGCGTAACGGTGGAGCTCAAGGCCAGCTGCGAGGTGTTTGAACGTGAGTCATGGAACGTCTGCGGCGACGTGAAGGGAGGCGGAGACGACGGCTACGTTCTTCTTGGTGGCCACTACGACGGCCACGAGATAGCGCAGGCCGCGTTCGACTGCGGCGCCGCCTGCATGGCGGTGACCGAGATGGGCCGAATACTGAACACCGTGAGCGATGAACTCGGCGGAGACGTGCGGGTGGTCTGCTTCTCGGCGGAGGAGTTCGGGTTCTGGGGTAGCCGTGACTACGCGGAGCGCCACGCCGACGAGATGACCGACATGCTCTTCACCTATCAGCTGGACTGCAACGGGGGAACCGAGCCCCAGATGGCGACGGTAGACTATTGGCCCGAGCTGGAGCCGTTCTACGCGAAGCTGAGGGACGACCTGGGCCTGTCCCTGCCTTTCGACCAGAGGATGGGTCCGGGCGACAGCAGAGCCTTCCACGAGCTGGGCGTCCCCACGGGCAGCATCGTCGACTACAGGGAGCCTGGTCGTCTTCCCCTGCTGAAGACGGTGAGGCACACAGAGTACGACACCGTGGACAAGATAAGCCTCCGCCACCTCCAGGACGATGTGGCAATCGGCGCAGTCTCGACCATACGGATACTGGCTTCAAATGAATGGCCGGGGCACAGGAACTCAAAGGCCGTCGAAGAGTTGAAAAGAAGATTAGCAGGCTAGACACGTGATGCCGATTTGATCAAGGTGCTCGACATCGCAGCCAATCTATTGGCTTCGCTGGAGAACGGAACGCTATCTGAAGATGAAGCGCTTCATTATTTCATGGATAACCAGAGGCTCCTGAGAAGCAACATAGAGCAGGCCTACGCCAAATACGGGGAAGAAGACCTAGCCTGGGTAGTGAGACGGGTCTTCCCGGAGATCATCGGTAAAAGGGAGCTTATACTCTCCAACCAGCGGCGGTTAACCGAGATAAAAGACCAGGTATCCGAGAAGGTGGTCTCCGTCTACGGCAGCGTCCCCGAGGTAGTTATAGTTCCCTGCGTCGGTTTATTCGTAGCCAGCGGATGGGCCAGCAAGGAGGGAGGGCACCATGTGTTCATCGCCCTAGAGTTCCCACACAGAAACATGGATATCATATTAGCGCATGAGGTCGCCCACGCCGTGAGTCAGGACACTTGGGACACCGTCCTGGACGGCTTCTACAGGGAGGGACACGCCGCCTACGTGTCCTCTGTGCTGTTCCCTGGACACGGCGATGAGGAATACCTGTTCATGTCTAAGGAGCTCTACCATAAATGCCTCGAATGGATGGAAGCAAACAGGGAAAAGATACTCAAAGATTCAGTCGAGCCCCTCAAGGTGCTAAACAGACACCACAAGTTCTACTTCACCACAGGGTACAGCCCCGACTACCCCAACATAGGCTACGTCATAGGGTACCACTACGTGAAGCACCTAAACAGGAAGCACTCCCTACCCGAGCTACTGGACTTCGGTTTGAAGAAAAAAGAGAAAGAAACAGAGTTCGAGGAGTTCATCAACGACGCTGATAGTTTTACCAAGGGGAGCTAGAGGATGGTCATGCTCTCCAGGTCCCGAGGGTAGTAGGTGATCCACTCGCAGCCGTCTTCGGTGACCACGAGGGTGTCGCTGTGCCTGAACCCGGCGTAGCCCAGCTCGTAGATGCCGGGCTCGATGCTCACCACCATACCCGGCTGCAGAGGCTGCGGGTTCCCCTGGTCTAGGTACGGCGGCTCATGGCCCTCCAAGCCGATGCCGTGGCCCGTGTGGTGCCGGACCAGCTCCCAGTACCCGGCGTCCCTGAACACCTTGTTGGCGGCCCTGTCCACGTCGGCGCAGGTGTTCCCCGGCTTCAGCGCCTCGGCGGCGGCCTCCTGGGCCCTGCACATTACCTTGAACATCTTCTCCTGCTTGGCTGTGGGCTTGCCCACGATCATTGTGCGCTCCAGCTCGCTGCCGTAGCCGCCTATGTCGGCGCCGGCGCCGGTGACGAGGACGTCGCCCTCCCGGATAGGCTTGTTGACGTCAATGCTGTGGGGCATCGCCGACTTCCAGCCCACTTGGCCCCTGAAGCCCGCGGACACGAACCTGCCCTTGACGCTCTCGTACTCGCCTCCATACGTCTTCTTCATGACGCTGGTGGCTTCGAGGCACGCCATGAGCCTCACCTCGACGTCGTATAGACCCGGCCTGGTATATTCCTGGAGGTACGAGTGGGCAAGGTTGCCCCACTTCGCGGACTCTCTGATGAGGTCTAATTCCTCCCCTGTCTTGAGGAGCCTCATGCCCCAGACGAACTGACCGTCCTTGACGAGCTCGGCGTCGGGGAGCAGCTCGTTGAGGGGCGGCCCCACGTAGCCCATTGCGCCGCCGGCCCCCGCAAGGTTGTCCGTGCCGATCCTGGCCTTGCCGAGGCCCTTCTCCTTGATCCAGTCTGTGAACCTCTCCATAGGTTGCTTCTCGCCGGGGTAGTCTAGGTAGGTGAGGCACTCACCGACGAGGGGCGTCTGGTGGCGGAGGTGGTCGGCCTCCAGGAGGGGCCCCATGAACGTGGGTTTACCGTCCGGCTCCACCAGCAGCGCCGCGGGGCGCTCCGTGACCATGTGGTAGAAGTGGCTGAAGTAGAAGATGCTTACTCCGCTGGTGACGAGGTAGACGTCGAATCCCTTCTCAGCCATGTGCTCCCGGAGGACGCCGAGGCGTCTGCCGTACTCGGTCCAGCTGATCCTTAGCTTAGGCAACTTGATCACTTTCGATGGAGGCTCCGGAGGATAAAACATAATCGAGGTGATAGGTTTATAATCTTCAAGTGGGTAGTGGGTTGTGGGTAGTGGGAATGGAAGAGGTCGTGGTGGATGACAGGGGAAGAATACTCATCCCCAAGGAGCTACGAGACAAGGTGGGACTGAAACCGGGATCAGGGGCCAGGCTAGAGGTGAAGAACGGCCAGATCATAATCACGCCGCCACTCTCCCCACAGGACTTCATAAGAGAGATGGAGGGCTTCATGACCGAGGGGGAGCCCACAGACGATCCCCTCAAAGTTAAACACATCTGGGAGAAATGACGCTGTTCATCGACGCCAACATCTGGTGCTACTACTTCGACGCCAGACACCCAGAGCATGAGCACGTGAAAAGGTTCATGCGGCAAGCCCTGCTAAGCGAGACGCTGGCAGTCAACACCCTAATCGTCATGGAGGTAGCCCACTACCTGAACAGAAACCTGAGCAGAGACGAGGCTAAGAGAAAAACCGATAACCTCCTGACGTTGGAGAACCTCCGCGTCCACGACTTCGACAGGGATCAGCTCATGAAATCACTGGACACCCTGAACAAGTATTCTCGTAGCCACGGCCTCGGTGGAAGGGACGCAACGATAATCTCAACTGTGAAGAGCCAAGGCGTTGAGCGCCTAGTGACTCACGATAAGGCCCTCGCAGAAGTTGCCAAACTGGAATCGGTGAACGTAGTAGATCCCGTGGAGGAATAGAAAATGGGTAAGAGGCCGCTAATGGCTTTGCTTCTTGAGCTGGTCCAGCGGCGGCTTGGCGTCGGGTGTAAGTGGTGACACGTAGACCCGGTCCTTCATCTGTCTCGTCCACTCCTCCTTGGCGGCCTGAAGCAGCTTCTCGTCGGTTAACAGGTCTATGACTGTGCCCGCCATGACCTTGGATGCGAAGACGGTGCCCTTGTGGCCGATGCTTGTGCCGTTGCTGGCGACGTTCTGCCAGCTGTGCCCCGCGGCGCCGACGATGGTGTAGACGGTCCTGAACTGGACCGTCGGCATGTTCCAGGCTACTTCCGCCACATCGCTGCTGCCGCCGCCCTTGGTGCCCTCCCCGACGGGGTCGTAGATCCGTGTGTTCAGGTTCACGTCCATCAGCTCCATGGCGTCGGGAAGGTGGCTCTTCATGAGCCCTATCTTCTTCTTCTCCGGGGGGATGCTCTTCGCGAGCTCCGCGGCGAACGCCTCCTCTTCCTCCGTGTAGGCGGGGGCGCCGACGAGCCTCATGTTGGCGACTGCGGTCTCCGCGAGGACCCTGTTCTCCATGCCGTTGTGGACGCCGCTGAGGAAGCTAACCTTGTGGGTGGTGCCCACCATCTTGTCTGCGCCGTCCGCGATGTCGAGGACCTTCTGGTAGTACAGGTCCACCAGCTCCCGCTCCGGCGCCCTGACGTAGTACCAGCTGCGGGCGTACGGCGGCACGACGTTGGGCTCGTGGCCGCCGTCCTCCACCACATAGTGGATGCGGGTCTCCTGGACCACGTGCTCCCGCATGTAGTTGACGCCTATGTTCATGAGCTCCACGGCGTCCATGGCGCTGACCCCCATCTCCGGGCTCCCAGCGGCGTGGCTGGCCACCCCGTAGAACTCGAACTTGACGCTGTTCATGGCGTTGCCGCTTCGCAGGGTGGCGCCGTTGAAGCTGCTTGGGTGGTGGCCGACGCAGGCGTCGACGCCGCTGAAGACGCCGTCGCGGACCATGAAGACCTTGCCGACGAGGGTCTCCTCTGCGGGGCACCCGAACACCTTAACGGTGCCCTCTACATTGCCCTCGTCCATCGCGGCTTTGACGGCGAGGCCGCCGCCGAGCGCCGTGGTGGCGTAGCCGTTGTGGCCGCAGCCGTGGCCTGCGCCCCCCTCCACCAGCGGCTCCTTGTACGGCACGGGTTTGTTGCTTATGCCGGGCAGGGCGTCAAGCTCGCCCATTATGCCTATGATGGGGCCGCCGCTGCCGATGGTGGCGACGAAGGCGCTGGGCATCCCGGCGACGCCCCGCTCCACCGTGAAACCCTCCTTCTCCAGCATGTCCGTGAGGAGCTTCGCCGTCTGGACCTCCTGGAGACCCACCTCGGCTAGCTCCCATATCCTCTGGTGGACGTCCACCAGCATCTTCTCCTGCTCGTCGACCCAGTCAAGGGCGACGCGTTTACCCTCAAACAAGCGATACACCGAGTAGTAAGCCGCCTAGAGGCGTTAAACTGTTGCGAGGACTCCTGCGTACATCCGAAAGAATCGGGTGGACCCCTTAGCTGACCCTGACATAGCTGAGCTGGAGGTCGCCGACCAGTGAACGGTACTGCTTCGCGGCCTCCTCGGTGACGAGGGGCTCCAGCTGGTCGACGAGGCAGCTCATGCTGTTGATGGCGACGGACGCCCTCCTCAGGTCCTTCTCCGGTTCCTCCCCCTCCTTGACGGGGACCCCCATGTGCTCCAAGGCTTTATCGGAGAGAACCCCGATGAAGACGCCTAGCAGGTCCTCGATGTCGAGGCTAGCCAGATCCAATCCTTGTTCCGCGGACATCGTTGTATCTACACTTCATTTAAGAAGCATTAGGGTTTTCCCGTCTCTGGCTCCAGTCTCGGTGCGACGCTACCTCAGCTTATCTCACCATCACGAGGCACCCTAGGTGGCTTGACGCCGCCGCTATGACACTAAATCAAGAGTACGAGGCGGTGTCCCTTTCTGTGGACCCGTTTCACCTCGTAGCCGCGGTTCCTGAAGTTACGCTGGATGAACTCCAGCATCTCGTCATCTACCTCAACCAATGTGTCAGCTTTCACGACAAAAAGCGGCTCCTCCGGGTCGTAGACGTCCACCCCTCTTCTCTTGGTGACGCCTACGTCGTACTCCCTTACGCCCACGTGGAGTAGGGCTCCCTCCATGAGCCTGTGGAGCTCCCTCCGCCTCTCCTCGATGAAGGAAGCAACGGAGCCCATGTTACTTCATTTTTTCCCTGCGCTTGATCTCGGTGAGGGCCTTCTCGATGTCCTCCTCGGGGACTTCGATGCTGAACTTCTCTCGCATGGCCTTCTTGATCTCCTCTGGGGAAGAGTCGTCCTCGCATGCCTTGGGGACGAGGTTCACCATGTCCTCGACGTAGTTCCACGGGAAGATGACCCAACGCCACGTTATCATGTCGCCGTAGTAGTCTGGCGTGAACTTGCTGCCCTCTATGTGCCTCAGCGCGGCGGTCTTCACCTCGAGGGGGTTCTTCTCGTTGACGTAGTCCATGGCCACAATCATGCTCTCCCCGGTGTCTGTGATGTCGTCCACAACGAGGACCCTGCGGCCCGTCAGGTCCACGTCGAAGGGATACTTTATCCTGGCCTTGCCGTCCGGCGTCGCCGTCACCCCCCAGTGCTCCACCTTGAGACTCACGATGTCCTTCACACCCAGGTAGTCGCATAGGACCCTGCTGAGGACCCAGCCGCCCCTCGCCAGCCCGACCATGAAGTCTGGCTGCCAACCCGACGCCACGATCTTCTCTGCAACCTTCTCGCTGAGCTCGGCGAAGAGCCGCCAGTCCATGACCTCGCATAAGAAACTGTCCCCGGACATAACGTGAAACAATGGTGAAAGGTTGTATTTATCTTAGCGTTGGCTGTGAAGGAGAGGAACATGTTCCGGGGTGGCTAGGTTAACCCCAGAAGCTTCTCAGGGTTGGTCCTCACCATCATGGATATGTCTCCGTCGGGCAGCCCCATGTCCATGAGGCACGCGATGAACTCCCGCAGCCCCTCCACAGGCGTCGGCAGTGTGTAGACCCCGAAGTCGGTGCAGATGATGCAGCTCTCCGCCCCGATGCGTTCCATCTGCTCCGCCGCCTTCTTTACTCCGCCGCTCACCTCGCGGCTTATGCCCTCGTCGATGGACGCGTACTCGCGTTCCACGTAGTAGTGGGTCTTGGGAATGGAGGTGGTGTGGGTGTACGCCGCCAACGTGTACTCTATGTAGGCGCCCTTATCCGCCATGTACCTGAGCTGGTCGAGGCCAGCCTCCTTCACCACCGCGCTGGACACCACAACCCGCTCTATGCCATACTCCTCGGCGTAGTCCACGAGCCGCATCGCCTCAGGGACGTCGACGTGACCCGTGATCATGTATATGTGGGGGTGGGAGGTTATGAGCCGCAGTATCTCGTCCAGCTCGGGGCTGGGCGGGCCCTCCGGGATGGTTATGCAGGTCTCCAACTCCCGTCTGAACTCCGGGTATATCTCGCTTAGTGGCGTGAAGACACCGTCTACGAGCCTGCCCTCTCGGGCCGCCTGGTAGTAGGTGCTGTGGGCGCCGAAGCTGACGTACTTGGCGCCGTCGCCGTAGCTGAGGGCGGTCTTCACGGCCCTGGGGTTCATGCCGCCGTAGACGGTGTTGAGTATGATGCCTCCGTAGGTCCTGAAGTCGGGCACGGCGCGGTTCACGAGCCACGCGGTTCCGTTGCTCATCTCGAAGACATCCATGTAGACTATAGCCCTCATCCCGGCGTCCCGGGCCTGGATGGCAGCCTGGAAGGGGTCAACCCGCCTCGGGCTGCTGAATATGTGGGGCCCTGCGTGGACATGGATGTCTATGGCGCCCCTGAGCAGCTCCCCTGATCTCTCTAGGCTTCTCCCTTCCGGTAGGAATCTGTCTGACACGTCGATCACATAGAGTACGGCGTCCCGGGTTTAATTGTTGGCGCCCCTGAGCCATGCTTAAAAAGTCGCCGAGGGAATGCAACTATAGGTGGAGGCATTGAGGTACTGTCCGAAGTGCGGCGAGGAGAACAGCGACGACGCAGAGTTCTGTAAAAGCTGCGGCGAGAACATGTCACGGACCATAAGGTACACGAAGCCAAGGGACACCGGGTGGGACGTGGCGAGGGTGGCGGCTCTGCTGATCGGGGCAATACTGGTGTTCACGTCCCTAGGCCTGATTCTCGGAGGAGGCTCCCTGAGGATGGTCCAGAGCGCCATTATAGACAGTGAAGGCTACATCATGAGCGGCGTCGAGAGCCTCACCTCGGAAAGCTACGCCATAGTCTTCGAGGACATCAACATCGAGATCGACGCCGACGCCGGGCCCTTCAGGAATTGGTTCAAGGACCTGATCACGGTGAAGCTCACCGCGAAGAACAACGACCCGGGTAATAGCGTGTTCGTGGGGATAGCCGACTACGGCAGCGTACACAGCTATCTCAGTGACGTGTCCTACGACAGGCTCATAGAGACGAACTGGGAGTACGACCCCTGGGGTAACGACTTCCCAGACTACGTTTACAGCCACCACAGCGGGGGAGCGCCCGCGGCGCCGCCGACCATCCACAGTTTCTGGGCTGCCTTCGCGACAGGCTCAGTTCATGAGACAGTGACCTGGAGCGTTGCGCCGGGGAGGTACTGGGTAGTAGTGATGAACGAGGACGCCTCCCAGGGCGTAGACGTGGACCTACAGATGGGGGCCAAGGTTCCTATACTCAAGAACCTGGATGATGTGCTGCTCACTGTTGGCGTCTTGGTGGGCCTGGTCGGAGCCGCCGTCATATACTACGGGGCCGTCAAGCGGTAGCCCCCAACATTTTTTTAATACCCCACGTATCCTACCCAGCCGAGGCGATGAGTCTATATCATACGCCTCCCCAGTCAAGGTGAAAGAGATGGAGAAAGACTACCGCAAGATGCTGGACAGGGCCTACGAGGAGCTGCCCGACCAGATGGAGACGACTGCCCGCTTCCAGATACCTAGGGCTTACGTTCGTCAGCAGGGACGCCGCACATTCATAATGAACTTCAAGGAAATCGCAGACGAGCTCCGAAGGGAACCACAGCACCTCATGAAGTTCCTCCTCAACGAGACGGCGACGAGGGGGGACTACGACGGCACCAGGGCCAGGTTCCAAGGCAGGTTCAGCAGCGACAGCATAAGGAACCTAATCGAGATATACACCAAAAAGTACGTGGTATGCCCCGTCTGCAACAGGCCTGACACCCACATCGTCCGGGAACGCAGACTCAGCTTTCTCCAGTGCGACGCCTGCGGGGCGCGCAGCAGCATAGGGAAGAGCTAGCTTTGACCAAGGTCTACGTCAAGTCCATCCGCAGCGGCAGGGACAGGGTTGTCGCCGTCTGCGACGCGGAGATACTTGGCAAGACCTTGGAGGGCGGCAGGGTGCCGTTCACGGTGAGCGAGGGCTTCTATAAGGGGGTACTCGGCGAGGTCGAGGAGGCGCTGGACGCCATGAAGCAGGCCACCATCTGCAACCTGGTTGGTAAACGGATCGTGGAGGCAGCCATAGAGTGCAGGATGGTGCACGAGCGCGCCGTCATATACTTCGGGGACATCCCCCACGCCCAGATATTGAAGCTCTAGGAAGCTTCTTTTAGCCGTGCAATGTATTCCTCACGGTGAAGTTTTTTGGACTATAAGGTCAAAGACGTTGGACTCGCCGAGCAGGGCGAGCTCCTGATCGACTGGGCTACCGACCACATGCCCGTGCTGGCCCTCATAAGGAGGCGCTTCGAGGAGGAGAGGCCCTTCGATGGCGTGACCATGGGGGCGGTGCTCCACTGCACAAAGGAGACGACTGTTCTCGTCAGGGCCCTGGAGGCGGGGGGCGCCGAGATAGCCCTCGCCGGGTCCAACCCGCTTTCCACCCAGGACCCGGTGGTGGCGGCGCTGGCGTCGACAGGAACCAAGGTCTACGCGTGGAGGGAGCAGACAGGCGAGGAGTACGGCTGGTGCATCGACCGCGTCATGGACTGGAAGCCTCAGCTCACCATGGACGACGGCTGCGACCTGGTGAGCAGCGTCCACAGGAAGCGGCCCGAGCTCATCCCCGACATCAAGGGAGGCAGCGAGCAGACCACCACGGGCGTACACAGGCTCAGGGCCATGGAGAAGGACGGGGCCCTCAAGTACCCCATGGTGGCAGTCAACGACACCTCCACCAAGATGATGTTCGACAACAGGTACGGCACGGGGCAGAGCACCATCGACGGCATCCTCCGCGCCAGCAGCGTCATGATCGCGGGGAAGACCTTCGTCGTCTGCGGCTACGGGTGGTGCGCCCGCGGCATAGCCATGAGGGCCCGCGGCATGGGTGCCAACGTCATAGTCACCGAGGTGAACCCGCTCCGGGCGCTGGAAGCGATCATGGACGGTTACAGGGTGATGCCCCTCATCGAGGCGGCGCCCCAAGGCGACATCTTCGTCACCAGCACCGGCAACATCAACGTCATAGACCTGCATCACATAGAGAAGATGAAGAGCGGCGCCATGATGGCCAACGCCGGCCACTTCAACGTCGAGGTGAACATCCCCGCGCTTGAGGGGCTGTCCAAGAGCAAGCGCCG
>DAOVEE010000144.1 GCA_030669135.1 Candidatus Bathyarchaeota archaeon
CCTCTGCTGGCGAGGAGCGCCACGACGCCCATAACCGAGAAGAGCCGCGGCAAGAGCGAGGCGAAGAAGAACCTTCCGTTCATCTTGGCGCTTCACCGTGTGCCCTACGTCTCAACGGCGTCGGTGGCCTACCCGGAGGACCTGGTGGCCAAGATACTGTACGGCAAGGGGCTGAAGGGCTTCAGGTACATGCACATACACGCGCCGTGCCCGACTGGCTGGGGGTTCGACCCCAAGGACGCGATAAAGGTGTCGAGGCTCTCGGTGGAGTCGGGGCTCTGGCCGCTGTACGAGATCGAGGGCGGCAGGCGCTTCAGGCTGACGTATAAGCCGAGGGAGCTGGCGCCGGTCTCGGAGGCGCTGAAGATACAGGGAAGGTTCAGGCACCTCACCGAGCAGGAGACGGACACCATCCAGCGGATGACAACCGAGAACTGGGACAGGCTCCTGGCCCTGGACGGCGGGGAGATATGTTAGTGTCGGCGGCGGATGGGGTGACGCAGGTTTGAGTATGCTTCTCGAAGGGGTGAGGGTCCTCGACCTGAGCCACGTCTACTACGGCCCTTACACGACGATGATCTTGGCCTCCATGGGCGCCGAGGTCATCAAGATTGAGCCGCCGTGGGGCGAGATTTCCCGGTTTTACCCTCCGCTCGTGAATGGCGAGAGCTCCCCCTTCATGTACCTGAACAGGTGTAAGAAGGGGATGACCCTCAACCTGAAGAGCGAGGAGGGGAAACGGATATTCTATGAGCTCCTGGAGAAAGCAGACGTCGTCGTCGAGAACTTCAAGAGGGGCACCATGGAGAAGCTGGGGCTGGGGTATGAGGAGCTGCGGAATAAGAAGCCGGATGTCATCTACGCGGCTCTCAGCGGCTTCGGCGTCGATGGCCCCTACAGTGACCGGCCCAGCTTCGCCCCCGTCGCGGAGGCCATGTCAGGCTGGATGCGGCTCACCGGCGACCTGGTCGACCCGGAGGGCCCGCCCATCAGGCCGGCCGAGTACCACGGCGACCTGGACCCGGCTATCTGGGCGGTGGTCGGCATCCTCGCGGCTCTCAGGCACAGGGACCGCACGGGCGAGGGGCAGCTGGTGGACGTCGCCCAGCTCGACTGCATGATAGCCCAGACGGGTATACCCATCTCCAACTACCTGGTCGATGGTAGGCTGGCGTGGGAGATCTGGAGGGACCGGCCCACCGTCGGCATACTGTTCGGTTTCTTCAAGGCGACGGACGGCTACGTCTACGTGGCGGCGGAGGGCGGCCAAGTGGATCGGCTCAAGGAGCTAACGGGCAGCGATCTGGAGTCGAACGAGGATATGCAGCTGTGGGTCTCAGGCAAGAAGGTGCGCGGCGTCATAGACGCCCTCATCGAGGCGAACGTGCCCGTGGCTCCCATATACCAGCTGGACGAGGTGGTGGAGGACCCTCAGGTCAAGGCGCGTGGGATGATCGTGGAGATAGAGCACCCCAGGGCGGGGAGGATTCGTCAACCCAACTTCCCTGTCAGGTTCTCGAAGACGCCGGCCGTCGCCGGTGCGGCGCCTATGCTTGGTCAGCACAACGAGGAGATACTGGCTGATCTGCTTGGCATGGGCGTGGATGAGATAACGGCGTTGAGGAAGAAAGGGGTCATCACTTAGCCCTTTTTTACCGGGCTTTGGTTGCTTAAACAGTCACGAGACTTTAACGCGGGGAAGCCGGGTTGTTATATGTCTCAGGGGCTCTTTCTCCTCTATGCCCACAACGCTTGACGTCGGTAACTTCTTCCTGTTCCTCTCCGGTTTCCTCATGTTCTACACGGCTTACAGGGACCGGGAGGTGTTGAAGGGTTACAACCTGGCCGGCACCTTGATGCTGGTCCTGGGCATCGGCTTAATAATCGTCTTCTATGTGCAGGAGGGTTACTGGGTCAGCGTCTTCCTCACCCTGCCTAACTACGGGTACTGGCTGGTGGTCGCGGCGGCTCTCATCAGGATGCGGATGAAATAATTTCGACACTAGAATCTTAGTTTGTTCCATGTAACTAGGAACATCCAAGATTTTTTTTCTCGTTATTCCAATCTACATGACACACATGGAGGGCAAGCCCTAAGAGCCGCCAAAGCAGAGAAACAAGGCATGAGGCTCAAGAAACACCTCCACTACACCGCAGAGGCGAAATGGGACCACAAGACAGGAGGAACAGCCCAACTAGACGGCTTCACACAGCCCTTCGACACCCCACACGAGCACGGCGGAAACGAGACAGCCCCCTGCCCAGACCAGCTGTTCATGACGAGCCTCGCAGGCTGCATAATAAACACCTTCAACTACTACCGCCGAATCCTCGACGCCGAAACACGAGACCTAACGGTAAACGTATCATCAGACATCGAACTCAGTAACACAAACGGATACAGAGTAACAGGTATCCACATAGACATACAGGTATGGAGCGACCGAGAAAACCAAGAGCTGAACCAGAAATGCGCCGAACGAGCCAAAGAATACTGCCACATCACCAAAAGCATCGAACCCGCCATCCCCACAACCACCAAGATAACGCTCCACGTAGAGTAACAATTATCACCCCACAACCCACATCTCACACACCTTGAACACAGTAGGCATCCTCGTAGTAGGCAACGAGATACTGGACGGCATCGTCCTCGACACCAACAGCCAGTGGATCATCAACCGCCTCAAACCCCTAGGGTTCCAAGTCCACGAGACCATCACCGTCAGAGATAACGTACAGGAGATAGGGGATGCCCTCAACCGGCTTCTAAAGGATGGCTGCAACCTGGTCTTCACCACCGGGGGCCTAGGGCCAACCCACGACGACATGACCCTCCAAGGAGTGGCACATGGACTGAAGCTGCCCCTAGAGCTAGACCAGGCGTCCCTAGACATAGTGACGCGCCAGTACAAGATGCTCCACGAGAGGGGCATCATAGAGAGCGGGGAGATCACTGACAGCCGCAGGAAGATGGCAATACTCCCCCGGGGCTCCAAGCCTCTGGACAACAGGGTTGGCGGCGCTCCCGGGGTCATCCTGGAGGCGAAGGGCTCCACCATAATCTGTCTGCCCGGTGTCCCCCTGGAGCTGAAGTGGATATTCGACGACCAGGTGACGCCCATACTGAAGAGTATGATGAGGGAAGTCTACGCCGAGAGGATCGTGGCGCTGCCCCTCCGGGACGAGTCCACCCTGGCCCCCATCATCGACCAGGTCATGGCGGAGGCACCCGGCGTCTACGTCAAGTCCCTGGTGAAGCCCTACGGGGAGGAAGGCATCAGGCTCTGGGTCAGCTCCCTAGGCGAGGACCAGGGCGAGGTGGAGGCCAAGGTAAGCAAAGCCGTGGACCGCCTGGTGGAGCTCACCCGGGAGAAGCTGCCCAACGGGTGACCCAACCCCATATATTCTTGATAGGAGTCAAGTCTTCAGAGAGCTGTCCCACGTGAACGTAACGGAACTAGACGTACCGACCCAGGTAAAACGCATCCTAGCCGACAGGGGCCTCAAGGAGCTGTACCCTCCTCAGGCAGACGCCATAGAGACCGGGGTGCTAGACGGGGGAAACCTGGTCCTGGCGAGCCCAACGGCCAGCGGCAAGACTCTCATCGCCGAGCTCTGCGCCATGAAGCACGTCTTGGAGAGGGGCGGCAAGGTGCTGTACCTGACGCCTCTCAGGGCGTTGACGTGGGAGAAGTACGAGGAGTTCCAGGCCTACACAGACCTAGTGAAGCCCAGCGGCAGGAAGATCAGGGTAGGCGTGAGCACAGGGGACATGGACAACAGCAGCCCCTGGCTAGAGGCGTACGACATAGTCATCTGCACCAACGAGAAGTGCGACAGCCTACTGCGGCACCGCAGCCCATGGATGACCGGCATAAGCCTCGTCATCGCCGACGAGATACACCTCATAGGAAGCGACAGGGGACCCACGCTGGAGGTGAGCCTCGCCAGGCTAAGGCAGATGAGCCCAGACGTCCAGGTGCTGGCCCTCAGCGCAACCATACGGAACGCGGAGGAGATAGCGGACTGGCTGGACGCGGAGAGCGTCACCACGGATTGGAGACCCGTCGAGCTACGCGAGGGCGTCTCTCTGGGCAACCACATCACCTTCAAAGACGGCTCAGTCAGAAGCATCGAGGACTACCACAAGCAGAATCACATAAACCTTGCCCTCAACGCCATAACGGACGGGGGGCAGACACTCATCTTCGTCGAGAGCAGACGACGCGCGGAGTCCACGGCCCGCACGGCAGGGAACGCCCTGAAGAAAACACTGTCGAAGCGACAGGAGACCGAGCTTCATAGGATCGCCGCAGACATATCTGTCCGCGGGGAGAAGACTAGGTTAACAGACGACCTCGCGAGCTGCGTATCCAGAGGAGCAGCGTTCCACCACGCCGGCCTCAACAGGGAGCACAGAAGGATCATAGAGGACGCGTTCAAGGCGGGGTACATCAAGATCCTCTCGGCCACACCGACCCTCGCAGCAGGCGTCAACCTGCCCGCCAGAACCGTGGTGATCGGCAACTACAGGAGGTTCGTCCCGGGGTACGGCATGCACCCCATAAAGGTGCTGGAGTACAAGCAGATGAGCGGCCGCGCCGGGAGACCCCAGTACGACGACGTCGGCGAGGCCCTGCTGATAGCATCCTCCGAGGACGAACAGGACTACCTCATGACCGACTATATCCTCTCTGAGCCCGAGAGGATCGACAGCCGCCTGGCCCAGGAGTCGGCGCTACGAGGCCACACCCTCGCGGCCGTCGCCTCAGACTACGCCCACACCGAGGGCGGCCTACTCGACTTCTTCGGCTCAACCTTCTACGGCTACAACTACCCCACGTCGGGCATCAAGCTCATCATAGGCAACATGCTCCGCTACCTCCACAGGGAGGGTATGATAGAGTACAGCCGGGACAGGCTCCACGCAACCGATTTCGGTCGCCGCGTGAGTGAGCTATACATCGACCCGCTGACCGCGGTCGTCATGAGGGACGGCCTCAAACGGGGAGCCCTCGACGTCACAGACTTCACTTGGCTCCACCTCGTATGTCACACCCCGGACATGAGGCCCATACTCAGGCCCAGACGGAAAGACCT
>DAOVEE010000242.1 GCA_030669135.1 Candidatus Bathyarchaeota archaeon
GGGATGGGGGCTGGTGGGTGGACAGAGAGCGGCTTCCTACTGTGCATCGAAGGGAGCCGTCGTGCTTCTGACCAAGGCGATGGCTCTTGACCATGGCCCACAGAACATCCGCGTCAACTGCATCTGTCCAGGGGACACGGAAACGCCTATGCTTTACAGCGAAGCTCGGCAACTAGGCATCGACGAGGAGGAGTTCCTAGCAGATGCTAAACAGCGTCCTTTGCAGAGGATAGGAAAACCAGAGGAGATCGCCGATGCTGTGTTGTTCTTGGCGAGCGACGCCTCCTCCTATGTCACAGGCACAGCGCTGGTTGTGGATGGAGGGGGCCTGGCCGGATAGAGGTGAATAGATCGTGAAGGGATTGAAAGATAAACGAGTTCTCATAACCGGCGGAGCCGGTGGGATCGGAACCGCAACAGCGAAAAGGTTTCTGGAGGAGGGCAGCCGAGTCGTCGTGATGGACATCAGCGATGAGGCAATCACCCGGATTGAGGACGAGTTGCCCTCGCTGAGCGGGACCATTAAAGCAGATGTGTCGGATGCGGACGACGTGGCGCGAGCATTCGGTGAACTGGACGAGATGACGGGCGGCTTAGACGTACTCATCAATAACGCGGGGATCAGCATACGACATACATTCATGGATATCACGCCACAGGAATGGCGCAAGGTGCTGGATGTCAACCTGAACGGGGTTTTCTTCGTCGCCCAGGAAAGCGCTCGAAGGATGCTTGACGGCGACGGCGGGGTGATCCTGAACATGGGGTCAACTAACGGTATCATGGGGTATCCTTTCTACGCTGACTACAACGCATCGAAGGCGGGCGTAATCGAGCTGACGCGCTCCATGGCACTGGAGCTAGCGCCGAAGATACGAGTGAACGCTGTATGCCCCGGGTTCATCCTCACGCCCATGCAGGAGGCGGAGTACACCCCTGAGATGCTTCACGAATTCGAGAGTAAGGTGCCTCTAAAGCGGGTGGGGCGACCTGACGAGGTTGCAGCCCTCTTTGCTTTCCTCTCTTCGGATGAAGCTGCTTTCATCACAGGAAACTACTTCGTGATAGATGGCGGAGAAATCACAGGTGGGCTAGCGAGCAGATAAATAAACGCGCGCGCACCTCGATCAAAGCCGCGCGCGTATACTTCTTTGTATGTTGTAAACTTGTATGCCCTGAACTCCATGACATACCAAGGATCTTCGGCGTGGCTATCCAGTCATGTTTAGCCTGAGAGTAGAATACGTTTTCCCTTCAGGGCCCCGAGCCGCGGAGATAACGGATGAGGCTGGGGAAGTCCATGTGTTTGGCGTCCTTGTCGTAGCCTCCGAGCCTGAACGCGAGCTGGACGGCGTAGCCCGTCGTGAACGCCGTGATCAGGGTGCCGACGCCCACGGGCCCACCCAAGAGGTAGCCCAGTACGAGCACCATGACCTCTATGGCTCCCCTCACCTGGTAGACCGGTCTGCCCAGCCTCTGTACGAGGCCCATCATCAGCCCGTCCCTTGGGCCAGCGCCCAGCCTGGGGTTCAGATACATGTAAGACGCTGCGCCGAGCACCAAGATGCCTCCCATCAGGAGAGCCAGCTGACCCGTCAGGCTCCGGGGCGTAGGGATGAGGCCCCAAGCCATGATGAGGTCCATGAAGTAGCCGATGAAGTACATGTTCATCACGGTCCCGAGTCCGGGAGGGAAGCCGAGAACCCAGCCGAGGACGAGCACCATGAGACCCACAACCTGGCTGACCTGCCCGAACGTCAGGAACATATACTTCGTCAGGCCCACCTGCAGCACGCCCCACGGCGCCATCCCCAAGTCCGCGTAAAGAGTCATGACCACGCCTAACGCGAAGAAGAAGAGGCCGACGAAGAGGCCCGGAAGCCGCCGCAGGAAGTCGGCCCAGTTGGCCGAGGCGTAGCCGTTCTCCGTCGTCAGGGCGTGAACTCCACCTTGCCGCCTGTCCTGTCGAGGGCGACCCTGAAGGCCTCCTCGGCGTCGTCGAGGCTGAACCTGTGGGTCAGCACGTCACGGACGTTCACCTTGCCCTCGGAGATGAGGGAGATGCTAATGGGGAAGTTAACGGGCTTGGCGTCGTAGGCGCCCATGATCGTGAGCTCCCTCCTCACCAGCCGCGTCATGTCCACAGGCACATGGCCCCCGAATATGCCCACGACTGTGATCGCGCCACGTTTCTTCACGAGGCTCATAGCCTGCTTGACCGCAGGAGGCGCCCCCACGGCCACGAAGGCCACGTCGGCGCCGTTCCCGCCAGTCAACTCCATGACGTGCTCCACGAGGTCGACCTCGTCTATGTTCACGGCCTCGATCCCAAGCTTCTCGGCGATCCCGAGGCGGACCTCGTCCACGCCGAGCCCTGAAAGGAGCACCCTTGCGCCCCCGAGCGTGAAGA
>DAOVEE010000158.1 GCA_030669135.1 Candidatus Bathyarchaeota archaeon
GCTTAGGGACGTACCCTTAGCCTTCTGCCTCATCTCGTCGGGAATAGGGTTACCTTCACCGTCGTTACCTCCGGCGTCCACCGTGGGGGCGACGATGGTGTCACCCGGCTTCACATGGTACGCAGGCTCGTTGGGGCCATATGTGTGATAATACAGCTTGGGCTTGAATCTATGAATCATTAAACCTCAAGAACTAACTTACATGATTAACAATAATAGCTTAATCATGGGTGACATGGGAGATGAGGTTCAGGGAAGCCGAGCAAAAAGATGTCGAGAGCCTCATCGAATTCCTGCTAAAAGCGTGGAAGGAGGCCGGGCCCGGAGCCCTAGGCTAGACAGGGGCGACCGAAGAGACCATTCAACACATAGCAAGCCACGGGTTTATCTCGACCCTAATGAGCAGGGACGACACCCGCGTATTCATCGCGATAAACGAAGGACGGGTGGTAGGGTTCTCCTCTAACAGGAGGATCGGAGACGAACTGGTAGAGCTTTCCGGGATCATCGTTCTTGAGAGCATGACCGGCGTCGGCATCGGCAGCAGACGGTTAGAGTACTCAATTGAAGCATCCAAGGGTGACAGGTACAAAGTAATGATGGTGAAGACGGAGAGCTTCAACGATAGAGCCGTCAACTTCTATCTGAGGAATGGGTTCAGGCGCGAGGCGACCATAGAAGAGGAGGTAGAAGGCTCCAACGTGGAACTCGTCAAGTTTGTTCTTCCACTATGAACGGTCAAGTATCCCCGTAGAGCCACCCTGGCTCCTCGTAGCTGGGGTCAGGGTAGCTGTAGAAGCCTTTACCAGTCTTCACGCCTAGCTCTCCTCGCTCGATCTTCCTGAGCAGGATACCCGGCGGCGCGTCCGAGGGGTCCCCGGACTCCTCGTAGTAAACCATCTCGATGTCCCTGACCACGTCAAGCCCCACCCGGTCCATCATCCCGAAGGGGCCCATGGCCGTGTCGTAGAGGCTCATCCACGCCCTGTCCACGTCCTCGAAAGAAGCCACGCCCTGGTCCACGACCCTGAGACACTCCTTCTTGACGGCGCGCCACACCCTGTTGAAGATGAAGCCGGTGCTCTCCCGCAGCACCATCAGCGGGTAGAGGCCGATGCCCCTGCAGAACTCACGGGACTTCTCCATTACCTCGTCCGATGTGGATGAGCCTCTCATAAGCTCGACGACACGCCGCCTCCAAGGACGCCCATAGAAATGCATGTTTAGGACACGGTGAGGGCTACTCGTCGCATCCTCAATCTTCGAGACTTTAATGGACGAGCTATTTGTCGCTATGACGGCGTCCCCTCGGCACACCTCGTCGAGCCTCTTGAAAACTTCGCGCTTGACATCGAGACGCTCCACCACAGCCTCGATGACCATGCCTGCCTGATGTACAGCCTCAGCGAGGTCTTCGTGGAATCGTATCCTCGACTTTATGTCGTTTCCTTCATCCTCTGAGACGTCGCCGACGCTCACCCATTCACGTACGTAGTCGTCAATGACCTTCTCAGAGGACAGTAACGCCTCCTTAGAGACGTCGTGCATGTTGACGGTGTAACCGTGTCTCGCGCATGTGACGCCTATCTGGGTGCCCAGATATCCTGAGCCAACAACGCATACGGGTTCAAAGGGTCTCATGGATAGTAAATCGTCTTAACAGAAATAGGCTTTGGGGCACAGTCTGGGTGAGCGGGTCATCTTCGTCTAAGCTTTTTCCACAGGTCGCCAAACGAGAACTGGGCGGTTATTATCCGCTCAGTGCTGAATATCTTGGCGGCGACGTAGAGCACCGCGAAGGTCCACACGCTTATGAACGCGATGCTGCGGATCACGACGAAGTAGTCGCCGAGGAACGCGGCCTTGGTCGCTATGATGCTGTGGGTGTACGGTATCACCAGCAGTATCCACTGAACGGTCTGTGGGAGCATGTCTATGTCGCTGAACATGAGGATTATCGCCGGGATCATTATGGGTGTGATGAGTATCCCGGTGAAGCTCTGGGCGCTGCGGACGTTGTCCGCGAAGACTGCGATGCTCAGCGCCATTGCGAGCGCGGAGACTAGGGTCACGAAGATGACCACCCCCACGAGGAGCATACCGAACGGTGTTATGCCTACGCTCACCTCGTCGATGCTCATGGTGGTTGCCTCCGGTACGAAAGCGAAAGCCGAGTTCATGTAGTACCCGAACCCGATGAGGTAGCTGACGGAGCCCGCTATGGCGATGACGATGCTGCCGCTGAGCTTCCCCGCCAGCACGGTGAGGCGGCTCACGGGCAGAGTCATCAGCGTCTCCAGGGTCTTCTGCTCCTTCTCCAGCGCTATGCTTGTGGCGGCCATCTGTATCGCGAACATCACCATCATTATCACCATGATGGGCAGCATGATGCTCTGGCTCATCACCAGGCTGATGATGCTCGTGGGCGGGATGTCCAGCACCGTGCCCTTCAGTATAGATGCGTACCGTATAGATATGGGGCTCCTGATAGCCTCGGGTGTGCCCAAGCCTCCCGTCTGCTCCAGCAGTCTCCCGATCTTGTTGATGCTGAAGTAGTAGTTGTAGATGTTGATGAGGCTGCTCACAACGTTCGTGCTCTGGGTCTCGGCCATGTTCAGCTTCCGGAGGTTGGCGTATACCCTGAGTTCACCCTTCATGCTCTGGGTGAGGTTATCGTGGTAGCCCCGGGGAATGTAGATGAGGGCGCTGCTGTCGGTCTCCTGGAACTGCCTGAGGGCGTCCTCCAGGCTGACGGCCTCGATGGGCACCACGGTGTTGTTCCTGTAGAGGTACTCCAGAAACGCCTCCGTGACGAACCCCTCGTCGTCCGTGTAGACGGCGAAGCTGGCGCCAACAATGGCCTTCTGCACCGACTCCTGGCTTATCCTGATGGCGCCGCCCATGACCGGGAATATGATGATGGGCATAAGTATGACGCCTATGAGTATCTTGGGGTCCCTGACGAGTTCCTTGATCTCCTTGACGATGATGGAGGATAGTTTACTCGTGGTTAGTCACCTCCATGAAAACATCCTCCAGATTCTTCGCGCCGTAGCGCGCCCTAAGCTCATCCGGTGTGCCCTCCGCCACAATTCTGCCGAGGTCCATTAGGGCGACGCGGTCGCAGAGGTACTCCACCTCCAGTATGTTGTGGCTAGAGAGGAGGACGGTGACGCCCTGCTTATCGGCGTAGTCCTTGATCATGTTTCGCACGTGGACGCTCTGGATGACGTCCAGCCCCGAGGTGGGCTCGTCCAGTATGGCGAGCCGGGGCTTCATCATGAGGGCCCTAGCGATGAGGAGCCGGCGCTTCATCCCCTTACTGTAACCGTCCGACCTGTCCCTGAGCCGTTCCCCGAGGCCAGAGATGAGCCTCCCCTCCTCGACGAAACTGTCCCGCTCCTCCTTGTCGTCAGCGTAGAAGCCCGCCATGAACTCGAGGAACTCGAGGCCGGTGAGGTGCTGGTAGAGCCCAGCCTCCTCGGGGAGGTAGCTTATGATCTCCCTCACCTTCTCGGGATGTCTGGCCACGTCGAACCCGAATACCTCGGCCCTCCCTGAGGACGCGCTGATGAGGGTGCTCAGTATCCTCAGGGCCGTAGTCTTCCCGGCGCCGTTGGGACCTATGAGGCCGTAGATCTCGTTCTCGTTGACCGTGAAGCCGGCGCCTCTGAGGGCCTGGGTGCTGCCGAAGTTCTTCCCTAGATCGACGGCTTGGATGGCGTGCAAGGCTTCGCTGCTCCCTTTCTCAAGGCTATGACGTGGGCTCGCTTAAAAACTATACAACCCCGCCGACGATACAACTAAAAACGGGTCGCAGCTAATTAGTTAGGCATGAAAATTCTAGCGTTCAACTCTAGCCCGAGGAAAGAGAAAAGCATCTCGGACATCGTCATGAACCTCTTCCTCGAAGGAGCAGAGGAGGCCGGCGCGGAGACGGAGAAACACTACGTCTATGACCTCGACATAAAAGGCTGTTTAGGGTGTTTCACGTGCTGGACAGAGACCCCTGGCAGATGCGTTCACAGGGACGACATGGACTGGATAATCCCCAGATGGAGAGAGGCCGACGTGATCTACCTCGGGACGCCTATCTACAACTACAACATCATCCACTACCTCCAGAGGATTATCGAGAGGATGCTCCCCACCGCTCTCCCCTACATGGAGGAGACGGAGGGATCGACGAGACACCCGGAGAGACATGAACGGAAACCCCAGAAGATGGTCTTGGCAGCGGTGGCGGGCTTCCCAGACCTAGAGAACTTCGACGTGGCGAGGGCTCTCTTCCCAGATGCGTTGCACATAATACTCCCAGCCGCCCAGATCCTGGAGTACCCGGAGGGAAGCAAA
>DAOVEE010000088.1 GCA_030669135.1 Candidatus Bathyarchaeota archaeon
GGCCGGCCCCGAGGAGCATTTCCGCCAGAACATCGAGGCTACGTACAGCCTCCTCGAGGCCATCGCTGAACGGGGGGGTGTCGAGCTCCTCGTCTTCGCCTCCACGAGCACCGTCTACGGGGAGGCAACCGTGCTGCCGACCCCCGAGGGGTATGGGCCGACGAAGCCCATATCCATGTACGGGGCCTCCAAGCTGGCCTGCGAGGCCCTGATCAGCGCCTACGCGTCCATGCACGGCTTCAAGGCCGTGATATACAGGCTGGCGAACGTCGTGGGGCCCAGGAGCAACCACGGCGTCATCTGGGACTTCGTCGGGAAACTCAGGGGAAGCCCCGAGGAGCTTGAGGTGCTGGGGGACGGCACCCAGTCCAAGTCTTACCTGTACATTGATGACTGCGTAGACGGTTTCCTGAAGGGCGCTGAGTCGGCCGAGCAGGTCGCTGTGTTCAACATTGGAAGCATGGACAGGACCAGCGTGCTCAGGATAGCTGAGATAGTTAAGGAGGAGGCAGGGCAGCCCGAAGCCATGATACGTCTCACGGGCGGCGTAGACGGGGGGAGAGGGTGGAAGGGAGACGTTAAGCTCATGCACCTGGACACAGCGTCTCTGCGTCGGCTAGGTTGGGCCCCGAGATACAGTAGTGAGGAGGCTATAAGGCTGACCGCGAGAGCCGTCTCCGAGCAGAGGCGTTGAAAGGTTTAATTCTATATGCACAACATCTAAGCTTGGTGTCTTAGCTGCCCTACTGTCCACGCTGCGGCTTAGAGGTTTCAGACGATGTTGTTCATTGTCCCCGATGCGGCACCGAGATACAGTACAGTAAAGCTGCCGTGGAGCCGGAGCGGCGCGGAGCGGTGGAGCACCTGAAGTACGCCGTCAACCTTGCCAGAGACAAGCCCATGGTATTCGGCCCCTCCCTCGTAGAGCTTCTAATCGCCTTCGTAACCCAGAGGATACTTGGGTCGTGGACCGTCTACAACGACTTCATCGACGCGTTAATGGATTACATGTACTCCCAGACGGGCGTAGCGCCGGTTTCGTATGTGTCCACAGGCTTCGAGTTCGACTACACGCGGTTCATAAGCTGGGTCCCAGCGGCCTTGATAGGGTTATCTTTGATCTCTTGGGTGGCTTCCCTGGCCTCCATAAGGGCTTCTTGGAGGGCTGTCCGCTGGGAGGAACCGATGTTTCAGGAGAGCTTCTCATATGTTGGGAGACGCATCCTGCGCTTCATGTACGCGTCCATCCTCATGACGACGTTTTTCGTCGCAGCCTCCGGCGTGGCGGTCACCCCATTGATCTTCAGCGAATCCTTGGGGTTCTGCTCTGCGTTCCTCATCTTCTTCGTGGTGATGCTCGGGCTGTTCGCCGTAGCTATCCTAGCTGCCCCCACCTTCATCGTAATGGTCGGAGAAGACGAAGGGTTCGTGCCTTCGCTGAGGAAGACTGTCAGGTTCACGCGAGGCGTCTTCTGGACGTACGTGGGGCTGGGTATACTGCTTGCACTAATGTTCTTCGGGCTCAACCTAGTTCCATACGTCGGGTACTACCTCACCTTCATCCCGGGGGTCATAGGGAACATCGCCGTCATAGATCTCTACAACCAGTACAAGGCGGCCAGCGGGCTCTAGTTTCTGTAGCATTCTACTACTTGCAAGCCATGATAAAACCTTTAAGCCGAGACATAAGCAGACGGAATTCGAGGGAACGCCGAGTGTACAACGTCGACTTGGTGATCTGCTGTTTGGTCGCCTACCTACTTGTCTTCATCCTCGCCATCTGGGTGATCAGGAACAAGGTAGCTAGGCAGAGCGTGAAACAAGTACAGGCAGAGACGCTTCCACCCGATGAAGTTATCCTCATGGAGGAAGAGGGCGTCGCCTAAGCCAGCATCTTTACGCGTTGTATATGCATAAACTCTTTTTCTCTGTGCTCCTTAGTATTTGTGAGGGATCATGTATTCTGAGAGTCACTGCCACCTGAGTGGGATCACAGACGAAGGGATCGAGAAAGCGAGGAACGATGGGTTCAGGCTACTGTTGACCTCCGGCATCGATCTGGACTCGTCCATCGAGGCGGTCGCCTCGGCCAAGAAGTGGGACATCGTCAAGGGATGCGTAGGGATACACCCTTGGTACGCCGACGAGTACACTCCAGAGGTCGACAACCTGTTCAGGGCGCTTGCCCAGGAGCCAGAGGTCGTCGCCATAAGCGAGATAGGGCTAGACTTCAAGGGCCGTATGACCAAGGAGTGGGTCAAGGAGGAGAGTTACATCGACAGGGACACCCAGATCGAGAGCCTCAGGGGCCAGCTGAGGCTAGCCAAGGAGCTTAGAATCCCGGCCATAGTCCACGACAGGGCGGAGGGGACGGAGATCATCGACATCATGCTGGAGTCCGGGAGCACGGAGACGGGGCTAGCCATCCACGGGTTCAGCAAGGACCCGGGTTACGCCGAAACATGCGTGAACGAAGGCATCTACCTGTCGGTTGGCCTCAGGCCGTTGAAGGCCGCTGAACCCGGTTTCCATGAAGCGGTGAAGAAACTGCCGTTGGAGTACCTCCTCACGGAGACCGACTCAAGCGATCCGCAGGGAGTCCTCACCGTCTGCGACATGATCGCGGAGATGAAGGGACTTACGAGGAAGGAAGTAGGGGAAGCGGCCACCGAGAACCTTATGAGGCTCTGTAGACTCTAGCCCCTCCCTTTTTACTGTTTTATTTTACATTAACCGTCAATTTTATTGATTGATTCAACGTTTTTTGCCGTGAATAAACGTTATTAGTGTACGGCTATTATAGTTTTCTTTCAAGTGTTCTAATTTGAGTGAGATGCTGGTGAAGGTGCTCGCGAAGTCTAGTTTCAGCAGCTTCGTGGGCGCTCTCGGCGACTACGGTGACCTTTACGCCCCGGTTAAGACTAGCGAGAAGGTACACTCGTTCAAGGAGATCGAGAGCCTCACGGACATCGACCTCTCGTACACCAGGACCATGATTCCGCCGAAAAAGTTCTTCATCCATCCAGAGGAAGTCATCTTCGAGTTCAACATCGACGAGGAACTGTATATAGAGCCGCCGGGGGGAGATGAGAGGATCGTCCTCTTCGGCGTCCACTCCTGCGACATAAACGCGTTGAATCTTCTCGCCAAGGTCTTCACAGAGGAGTTACCCGACAAGTACTACCTGGAGAGGAAGGAGAGGTCCTTCATCGTCGGCGTGAGCTGCGTCCCTGACGAGTACTGTTTCTGCCACTCCACCGGGACAAGCTACGCCCAAGAAGGATTCGAGCTTTTCCTCCACGACATAGGAGACAGCTACTTCGTCCGTGTGGGGTCCCTCAAGGGCCACGAGTTCATAGCGACGCATCCAAGCCTATTCGAGGCTGCAGAGCAGAGTCACTATGACTCCTTCAAAGACGCGGAGAGGAAGATGTACGCGTCGTTCACAAATGAGCTTGAGATGGCTGGCCTCCAAGACCTTCTCGACATGGCGTACGAGAGCGAAGTCTGGACCGAGTACGGTGACAAGTGCCTCGGCTGCGGCTCCTGCAACCTGGTCTGCCCACGATGCCGGTGCTACGACGTCGAGGACCATATAAATCTGGACCTTAACACCGGTGAGAGGGTCCGGAAATGGTACTCATGCATGCTGAGTGAGCACGGCTTGGTAGCCGGAGGCCACAACTTCAGGCCAACGGCGCGTGAAAGGATACGGAACAGGTTCAACTGTAAGGGGAGCCTCCGCGAGGACATGCCCAACTGTGTGGGCTGCGGACGCTGCACGGTCTTCTGCCCAGCAGAGATCGACTACGTTGAGGTGATGAAGAAGGTGCGAGGTGACCTCAAGTGAAGGTGAACCCCCTTGAGCCGATGAAGGCCAAGATCACAGAGATCGAAACGATGACCGAGATAGAGAAACTGATCACCATAAAGCTCCATGACCGCGAGTATGCTGAGAGCTTCAGCTACACGCCGGGCCAGTTTGTGACGCTCGGAGTCATGGGCGTCGGGGAGGCCCCCATAAGCATATGCACCGCCCAGAACGATGAGCTTGAGCTAGAGTTCTGCATAAGGAACGCAGGAAGGGTGACGAACGCCATCCACAAACTAAAGGTAGGCGACACGGTGTGGGGCAGAGGCCCATACGGGAACGGCTTCCCCATGGACGTGTACGAGGGAAACGATCTCCTGCTCATCGCCGGGGGCCTCGGCATCGCCCCCATACGAGGGGTTCTCCAGTACGCCCTGCAGAACAGGGAGAAGTACGGCGATATATCCGTCCTCTACGGCGTACGTTGCTACGATCTGATGCTGTTCAAGGACGACATGCTGGACTACTTCAGGAACGGTGACAGGCACGGCGTCAAGTTTTACCTGAGCTACGAGGACAAGGAAGACCAGGTCTGCTACGGGCTAGCGTGTGAGAGAGACGACAGATGCATGCACGGCATGGTGACGGACCTGTTCAAGAAGATCGATCGTCCATCGAAGAAGACCTACGCGATAATAGGCGGCCCGCCGATCATGTACAAGTTCACCATCATGCAGCTGGAGAAACTGAACTTCAGGCCCGAAAGAGTCTACATGACGTTAGAGAGGCGGATGCGCTGCGGCGTCGGCCAGTGCGGACACTGCATAGTGGGCACAGGGAAGAGCATAAAGTACGTCTGCAAGGACGGCCCGGTGTTCACGCTCTGGGACGCCATGAACACAAAGGGGATGATCTAGGGTGAAGCCGAGAGTAGGAATATTCAGTCTAACAGGCTGCGCCGGCGACCAGCTCCAGATACTCAACATGGAGGACGAGCTGCTCGACCTAGTCAGCCACATCCATATCGTGGACTTCCAGGAGGGAAGCAGCTACAAGGAGGAGGGCCCCGTCGACATCGCCTTCGTGGAGGGCAGCGTGTCCACAGAGACAGACCTCAAGCATCTGAAGGAGATACGTGAACGCAGCAAGGTCCTCATAGCCTTCGGGAACTGCGCCGTCGAGGGCGGCATACAGGCCATGAGGAACGACGAGGGTTCCATCGATGAAAGGCTGAAAGAGGTCTACGGCGTCGAGCCGGGGTTCTTCGACGCCAGGCTAAGCAAGCCACTGAGCGAGTACGTCGACGTAGACCTCGACATACCCGGCTGCCCCGTGGAGAAAGAAGAGACCCTCAGGGCTATAACGTCGCTGCTCCACGGCGATACTCCGCTAAGGTTCACTTACCCGGTGTGCGTGGAGTGTAAGCTCAACGAGTACCCCTGCGTCATAATCGAGAGCGGAAAGCCGTGTCTGGGGCCGGTCATCAGGGCCGGCTGCGATGCAAGGTGCCCCGGCCTGGGGCTGGACTGCATCGGCTGCAGGGGCCCCGTCGACTCAGCCAGCGGCTTCGCGGCAGAGTACAGCATGTTACTGGAGAAAGGATACAGCAAGGAGTTCATCCTCAACAGGCTCCGCGTCTTCAGCGGAGAGGTGAAGGAAGACTTCCTGGGAGGCGACCAGTGATGACGCGTAGACTGACGGTGGACGAGCTCACACGGGTGGAGGGACACGGCGGCGTCGAGGTAGTGCTCGACGGCAGCGAGGTGAAGGACGTCAAGTTCAACATCTTCGAGGGGCCCCGGTTCTTCGAGTCTATTATCAAGACGGTCCACTACGAGAAGATACCCGACATGACCCGCCGGATATGCGCCATATGCACGGCGAGCCACAGCCTGGCGTCCATCGGCGCCATAGAGAACGCCTTCAACGTCGAGAACACGCCTCAGACCGAGCTGCTGCGAGACCTGTTGATACACGGCGAGAGTATAGAGAGCCACGCCCTCCACGTCTACATGCTTGCGCTCCCCGACTTCCTGGGCTACCCTGACGCCTTCGCCATGTCCGCGGACCACATGGACGCCGTGAAGAATGCGCTAGCCCTCAAGAAGACGGGGAACATGATCCACACAACTCTGAGCTGGCGAGACGTTCACGGCATGAACGAGCGGGTCGGAGGCTTCTCCAAGGCGCCCACCGAGGAAGCACTCACCGAGGTGAAGACGATGCTGGAGAAGGCGCAGCCGGCGGCTGAGCTGGCCGTCGAGTTGTTCAAAGGCTTCGAGCTTCCCACCTACAACGAGTCAGATAACGTCCTCATGGCCATCGATCCGGGTGAAAGGTTCGGCTACCTCGGCACACACGTGCTGGTCTCCGGTGGAGAGAGACACCCGCAAGAGGATTACGAGAAACTGACCAACGAGAGAGTGTATAGACACAGCTATGCTAAACACTCGACATACGACGACGGCCCATTCATGGTCGGGGCGCTCCCCCGAATCCGCCTCAGCCACGACAAGCTGACGGGAACGGCGCTGGAGATGTACAGGGAGCACAGCGACATGGTCGATCCACGGAACACGCTGAGCAACAACTTCTGTCAGGCGCTGGAACTCGTCCATGACGTAGAGAGAGGCATAGAGGTCATAGACACGCTGCTAAGCAATGGACTCGAGGACGAGGGCCTCGCCGCGTTTGAGGTCCATGAGAGCAGGGGGATAAACGTCGTCGAGGCGCCGCGTGGCCTGCTATACCACGACTACAGCTTCGACGAAAGTGGCTGCATAACAAAGGCTAACATAATAACGCCGACGGCTCAGAACGCCGCCAACGTCGAGAAGGACATACGCGTGATAGCGGGGAACCATGTGGGCGAAGACGCCGAGCTCATGAACAACATCGAGGTAATGATAAGGGCTTACGACCCATGCATCTCGTGCTCTGTCCACCTCGTAAGGCTAAAATAGCCTTCACCACTTTTTCTAGGTTCTAAGCAGTTTAGGCTGATTTTTCAAACGGTTTATAATCGACCGACCAAGGGCGTTGATGGAATTGACCGCTACAAGTGAACCTACTCCTACACGTGACTTCATGATGGGTTTCCTAGGGATCATTCTATCCACCGGGCTCCTGATGGCGAGCCTCTGGCAGATCGAGATAGCGTCTGCGTTCCCTGGCGATGTCTTCGATTTTCCGTTCTACCTTTGGAGGGTGAACAAGTGGTGGGCGAGGGACTTCTGGTACCTCGTCAACGTGATCTCGTGGGTGCTCGCGGTGCTTTCGACGGCGTCACTCGTCAGGACGCACCACGGAAAGTAGCAAAAGTTAATTCACGCCGTCACCGTCTGTGTCTGTCTGAGTTGAACGAGGAGACAAGGAAGGCGCTGGGCCAGATCAGGAGCATCGGGACGAACCTCACGTTCGAGGGAGAGTACGTCGCCGACTTCATCGAGAGGCTGGACAAGGTCATCGAGGTAGTGGGCGTCAAGATA
>DAOVEE010000112.1 GCA_030669135.1 Candidatus Bathyarchaeota archaeon
CACTCCGAGGAGATCCTTGAACCAGTCGGTGATGCGGCCAGGCGGGAGGCTGAACATGACGTAGCCGTCGCTGGTCTCGTGGAGCCCGGAGACGCCCACGCGGCCGGCGCGGCCCGCCCTGAGGAAAGTCATGCCCGCTAGGTTCCAGAAGCTGAAGCTCTGCATCACGGCCATCATGCTGTCCATCTGGGCGACGTCGACGCGCTGCCCCCTTCCGGTCTTGCCGCGGTGGATGAGGGCGGCGAGGATTCCTATGAGGCAGGTGAAGCCTGGGATGGTGTCGGCGATGGCGTCGGGCGCCTGCAGGGGCGGCCCCTCGGGGTCTATGGCGTCCTTCATTATCCACATGTAGCCGCTGGTGGCCTGGGCGATGGGGTCGAAGCTCCTGCGGTCCACCCACGGCCCGGTGTGGCCGAAGCCGCTGATGCTCGCGTAGATGATGCCTGGGTTCAGCTCCCGCAGCACCTCCCAGCCGAGGCCCAGCCTGTCCATGGTTCCTGCGCTGAAGTTCTCCATGACGACGTCGGCCTTCTTCACCATCTCCATGAACAGCTCTTTTCCACGGGGGTGCTTGAGGTCAAGGGTAACCCCCTTTTTGCAGCGGTCCACGAACATGAAGTAGGGGCTCTGACCTTTGATGAGGGGAGGGAACATACGAGTCATATCCCCCCACATGGGCTCTATCTTTATGACCTCGGCCCCCATGGCGCCCATGTACAACGTGCATATGGGCCCAGCGTGAGCATGGGTGAGGTCCAGTACCCTGATTCCTTCGAGGGCGGTCATAGCTTTTATTCACTGGCGGTCATCTATATTGGTTGCTAGTACCTACCAAGTGGCCAGGAATCGCCGGTCTCAGGTTGTTAAAAGCTGCATATAAAACGAGTTATTCGGCTTCGGCGGTGCCTCTATAGGCTCGTTTTGAAGTTTGGAAGCCATACCAGGAACAGGTACATCAGGGCTAGGCCTACGCCGATCAGAGAGACCATCAGCACTAGTCCTCCCCCCACTTTTCGCATGATCCAACCTTTAGCCACGAGTAAATGAAGATTTGTGCCTCCTACTAGGATACACACAGTAATGTGCCGGTTAGCGAGCACGTTTATTATGGGAAAATGTGGAGATGTCGGGCTGGACTGTGATTCAATAAAGTATTCATAGGGTCTACATCTCCCTGAGCCGCTTGATGCGCTCCTCGATGGGGGGATGCGTCGCGTAGAGCGCGTCCAACGCGCTCCTGTTGGGGTCCGCGATGAAGAGATGGCTCACCGCCTCGCTGACCTTCATGTCGCCACGGTTATGTTTACTGATCTTCTCCAGGGCGTCCGCCAGCCCGTCGGGGTAACGTGTGAGCTCTGCTCCGGATGCGTCGGCCATGTACTCGCGCCGCCTGCTAACGGCGAGCTGCACAAGCCGCGTCACGATGGGGGCGAAGATGGCTAGGACGAAGCCCACGGCTACGATGATGAGTCCGATGTTTCCTCTGTCCCTGTCGCGTCTACCCCGTCTCCCGCCATACCAGTAGCTTCGGAGTATCATGTGGCTCAGTATGCCCACCAATCCGACGAGGACGGCTATGAGGGTCATGAACTGGATGTCCCTGTTACGTATGTGGCTGATCTCGTGGGCGACGACCCCCTCCAGCTCCTGCCTGTCGAGGGTCCTCATGAGCCCTGTCGTCACTGCCACCGAGGCGTTCTCTGGGTCCTTACCGGTCGCGAACGCGTTGATCTCGTCGCTCGGCACAACGTAGACCTTGGGCTTCGGGATGCCCGCGGCTATCGAGAGCCCCTCCACCGTGTCGTTTAGGTAGATGTACTGGGGACCCTCCGCGGGGACCGCCCCTGTGCTGCTGAGCACCACCCTGTCTCCGTACTGGTAGCTGCTCCACGTGTAGATGAAGACGAAGATCAAGGCGATGGGCACCATCACATACACGGCGTCCGGCGCCCATAGGTAGCTGATGCTGACGATGAGCGCGAAGAGCACTATGCTGACTACGACTGCTAAAAGAATGCTGTCCCGCTTGTTCCGGGACTGCTCGTCGTGGAAGCTTCTTCTCTGCATCTAGAACTTCACTTGGGGAACCGCTCGTGCCTCGTCGGGTATCTCTAGGAACTCGTGCTTCCCGCGTCCTCCAGCGAACCAGACGCCGGGGATGGTGGTTACTATGTTGTTGAAGCTCAGCACGCTGTTGTTGTAGTACTGGCGTGCGTACGCGATCTTGTTCTCTATGCCCTCCAGCTGCTCCTGGAGCAGCTTGAAGTTCGCCTGGGCCTTCAGGTCGGGGTAAGCCTCGGCGACGGCGAAGAGCCTGCCGAGTGCCTGTGTCAGCATGTTGTCCGCCTCTACTCGGGCCTGCCTGCTGCCGGACACCATGCCGGCTCGTGCCTTTGCTATGTTGTCGAAGATCTCCTTCTCGTGGCTCGCGTATCCTTTGACGGTCTCGACGAGGTTGGGAACCAGGTCAAACCGTTTCTGGAGCTGCACGTCTATCTGGGCCCAGGCCTCCTCGATCCTGTTGGCCAGGGTCACTATCCTGTTGCTGTAAGAGATCCACAGCCCGATGACTGCGACTACAAGGATCCCTAGTCCTCCTAGAAAGTAGAATATCATGTCGATTGTTTCACCTTGAGATACTAGTTGAAGCTATGGTTATAAACCGTTTTCAGAATCTGATCAGAATTAAGCAAAACTTGACCGGGAATAATAGCGTTTAAGGACCCGCATGGCTCTGAGGGTTATCCACTTGCTGGGCTTGTGTTTATCCTGCGCGCCTGTATGAAGGCGTATATATCCTTTTCTAGTCACCCTGGAAACATCTTGCATGCGCTTGTCCGCCCACAGCAGGGGCAACTTGACGACGCCACCAGGCGCCACCGAATCGCGCGCAAAAGAGTGGGTTAGTTGAACAATTCCTCCAGTCTATCCACCAGACCAGCGAGATAATTGAAGGCACTCTCAACTGGCTCAGGCTTCGTGAGATCAACGCCGGTCTGTTTCAGGTTCTCGGTGGGGTAACGTGAGCCACCTGCCTTCAGGAAGCTATGGTATCGCTCTACTGCTTTTTTGTCGCCTGCGAGTATGGGTTTGGCTAAGGCGTGTGCCCCTGAGATTCCTGTGGTGTACTGGTAGACGTAGAAGTCGATATACATGTGCCCGAACTGAGCCCAAGTGATGCCGATGCGGTCATGGTCGAAGTAAACCTCGTCCCCGTAGCCTTCCTTGAATAGCTTCGCCATCAACTCGATCAAGGTATCTGCGCTCAAAGGTTTACCATCCTCTACCCGGGTATGGGCTTCTAGCTCGAACCGTGCCAGGGTTGGCATGATGAAGAAGTAGCGGTGGAAGTTGGACATGGCTTCCTCGATTAAGGCTATCTGGAAGTCCCGGTCGGTCTGAGTGCGGAACAAGTAGTCGCGGACCATTGCCTGGTTGAAGTTAGAAGCTACCTCCGCCTCAAACAAAGAGTAGCGTCCATAGATATAGGGCTGTGTACTCCATGAATAGTATGAGTGAAGCCCATGCCCCAACTCGTGGGCGAGGGTGCTAAGGCTAAACAGGTCATCAGCCCATGACATCATGATGAAGGGATAGGTTTCAGCCGTGGCGCTGGTGAAGGCGCCCTGACGCTTACCCTTGTTACGGACGCGGTCAACCCAGCGCTGCTCCATGCAGCCTTTGCGGGTGACATCAACGATTTCCTCGCCTAGTGGAGCCAGTCCCTCGCATATCCAGTCTACCGCCTGTTTGAAGGACACATATGGTTTATCGGTGGTCAATGGTGCCTTGATGTCGTATACGTGGAAAGTATCTACGTCCATGATTTCTCTGCGGAGGCGCCAGTAGCGGTACCATGTTGGCAGGTTCTTCTTGAAGACATCTATTAGGTTGTGGTATACCTCGACTGGGATATTGTTGGGTCCCATTGATGCGTGGAGGCTGGACTCGTAGCCCCTTGCCCTCATGTTGAATACATCCTGCTTTAACTTGGAGATGAGGGTGGATGCCATTGTATTCTTATACGCGAGATAGCCATCAGAGTAGTTCTCCCAAGCTGTGCGACGGGTCTCCCTGTCTGGGCTCGTGATTAATCCACCTATGCTGGCTTGACCAACCTCGATCTTATTTCCTTTAGATGATACGGCTGGCTCGAATGATAGATCCGCGTTGTTCAGCGAACTGTATATCGTGGATGGACCACTGAATGGGTCAGAGGTCATGGCTAGTACCTCCTCGACCTCGGAGCTACGCACATGCTCCTGTCTACGCCGTAGCTTATCCAATGCATGGCTAAAGAAAGCTAACTCAGGCGTGGACTCGATCCATTCCTCAACCACATCCAAACCAATCTCCATTAGTTCGGGCTCAAAGAAGGCGGTTGCTGCCTTAAGACGTGAGAGGAGGCTTTGTGCCTGTCCCAATCGGGCAGCGTTACGCTGGTTGGTGGTATCAACCGAGTAATAGTTACTGGCATAGTTACGGATCTTACCCGCCATTATGCCCGCCTTCTGAGCTAACTCCAGATAAGCTAGTAGCTTGTCTGGACCTTCCTTTATCTTGCCCTGATACGCGGATAGCTTGGGGAGGATATTTGTGAGTTCCTCACATGCTGCTTCCCAGCCCTCATGGGACGCATAGACGCTTTCAAGGTCCCAAGTCTCCTCGATGGGTACTTGGCTACGTGGAGGCAAACTCGATGATCCAGTCATTATTTTTAGACTCCTATGAAACTTGATGGAGGAAACAGGTTAAGTAGTTTACGATGCACGCGCAGGAGGATTAAATAATTATGTTAAAAAAGGTTTTAATTGTTATTTCATGATTTTAGGGCAATCCCGAGCATTACAACCACCCCTAATCTCCTTACAGTAACCACCCTTCTCGTGTCGATACAGACGCCGTAGCCCATCAAAGGAAAGAACCACCAACCCTGTCCCAGGGTTTTGAATAACCGATAAGGGTTTACCAATCAGATTCTTAGAGATGCTGTAGAGGTATACTGGCCTCCCTAGGCCATTCTGAGGCTGTTTATGCTTTCCACTAAGCCTCGATCCAGTAGTTGGTCGAGGTGTTGTCGGAGGGTGTTGTGGGTGAAGTCTACTCTGGAGAGGAGTTCTTGGAAGGTTTTAGGTTGCTTGTCCATTAGAGCCTTGAGTATCCGTCTATCAAAGGAGCCCAATTCACTACGATAAATGGATGAAGGGCAATAAAACCATTTTTAACTAATATAGCAACACGCTGGCGCGCAGCTGGATAGATATCTGGAGGACCAGCCCGCCGCGGAGTGGCAGCCACCGGAGGAGCCCACAGAAGATGGCCTGTCTTACTGGACGTCATACATAGTTATTGTGGGCGCGGTGGCGTTGCTAGGAGCGGCGTGGACGCTTTACAGCAGGAGAATGGGCTAGAGCTCGAAGTACACTATCTTCCGGCGCTTCTTCTTGGGCTCCAGCCTGAGGCTCTTAAGCCTCCCTATCTCCCCGGTGCTCTTGACGTGGGTGCCCATGCAGAAGGTGAGGGCGCACTCCCCTATCTCCACCATCCTGAGCTTGTCCACGCCCCGGGGTATCTTCTCGAGGAAGCTCTGTTTACGGGCGTCGTCGCCGACGACCAGCTCCTCCCTATCGGTGTAGAATATCCGGACGGGGACATCCATGTCGACGATCTCGTCGAACCGCCGCCACACGCTCTGCAACGTCTCCTCGGTGATGTCGCTGGGCTTGAAGTCCAGCTGGCTGAAGCTGCTGAAGACCTTGGGGCCGCTGCCCGCCGCCTCGAAGAGGCCGGTGAGGAGATGCTCCCCGCTGTGGAGCCTCATGAAGTTGAATCGGCGCCCCCAGTCTATGACTCCATGAACCGTGGTGCCTTCCGCGATGTCCTTGTCAAGGTAGTGGAATATCTGGGGGCCACGCTTCATCGCCTTGGCGACGTTGTAGACCGCGCCATCCGCCTCGAGGGTGCCATGGTCGGTCGGCTGGCCTCCGCCCTCGGGGTAGAACGCGGTCCTGTCGAGGACCACGAACCGGGGCCCGCCCTGACCACGGTGGCGTCGAACTCCTTGATGTAGCTATCCTCGACGTAGAGTTGTTCGCTGTCCATGTTACTCCCTTCTATCCGATTCATTTACCAATAAGATGAATATTAC
>DAOVEE010000049.1 GCA_030669135.1 Candidatus Bathyarchaeota archaeon
GCCGTCTGCGTCCTCGTATACTTGGTCACTCTTTTTGGGGCCGAGGGCTTCGTGTTGGAACTGGTCTACGATTACGGTCTTGTCCCGTCCACCGTCAGCGTGGTTAGCCCCATTAACCTTGTCACATACATGTTCATCCACGCGAACCTTGCACACCTGGTATCCAACGTCTTTGTGCTTCATAGTGTGGGCGGGGAGGTGGAGAGGGACGTGGGCTCGCTGAGGTTAGGGCTCGTGTACTTGGCCTCGGGGGTAGTCGCCGGCCTCATCCACACGGCTGTCAACCCCACGTCAGACGTGCCTGTGATCGGGGCCTCGGGGGCCATATTTGGTTTGATAGCCATGTTGCTGCTGTTGATGCCGTTCAAGGTAACGACAGCCCTTTTCCTGCCGCTCCCAGGGGTGGTCATGGGTCTCCTTCTCGTGCTGGTCGAAGTCGCCGCCGTCCTTGTCAGCGTCGAGTCAGGGGTCGCCCACGACATGCACTTATACGGCTTCTTCGTGGGCTGCCTCGGCGCGTTCACCATAGACTATGATCGGGCTCTCCGAGGGCTAGTAATAGCCTTAGTTATACTGTTAGCGCTGTACATCTGGGCCGTTCATTTAGAAGGAATCATGGTACTCGGCTAGATCTCCAGCAAAGCCTGGGGCAGCTCAGCTAGACTATCGATGATCCTATCTACTCCGGCCTCCAATATTTTCTCGACCCTGTTGAAGTAGACCGGCACCGCTATGGTGTAGGATCCGACGGCCTTACCGGCTATAACGTCTTTATGGCTGTCCCCTACAAACGCTCCTCTGCTTGGCTTGACTCCGAGGATCCTGTAGCATTCGATAAGCTGGTCTGGGTGGGGCTTCATCCTGTGTCTCGTCGTGCGCCCTACTACAGCCTTGAAGTAGTGGGCTAAACCTTCCTGTCTGAGCGTCTTCTCCGCGGATGTCTGGGAGTTACTCGTGCATATCCCCATGGGGATCCCCGTCCCTTTCACCCACTCCAAGGCTTCCACGCAGCCGGTCATCTTGGTGCACCGCTGGCTTCCTGTCTCCTCATAGCCGCTGAGGACATAGTAGGCTGCCTCCTGTATCTCCACTGCCCGTGATTCCCCGTGGGCCGCAGCGTTGATGTCGTACATCTCTTCGAGCATGGTGAACAAACCCTTGGCGCTACAGGCTTCGACGTTTTTCTCGTCGCACCCGTGCTCAAGGTATGTCCTCACTATGTCTTCGTGCGCCTTCCTCCACTCGACGAAACCCCCTAGGTTTATCAGCGTGGCGTCGAGGTCGAAGACCACTGCGTCGACGTTTGGCTTCAAATCCAGTGTTTCATGTGGCTCATCGTATTTAGAGGGTCCTCCATGGGCCGTGGTTCTTGTTCAATATTATAGATTCACAATCTCTTTTAGCGGGGCGCCAGAGGTTGACTCAGCCGGCTCAAGGAGATGCATGCGTCATGGATGCGGGAGACTACAAGGTACTCCTAGTGGATGACAACGTGAACGACGCCAAGATCATCAAGAAGTACTTCCAGATGTACGGCGAGGCAATCACGCTGGACTACGCGCCCGACGCCGACGCCTGCTACAAGAGGCTAATAGAACAGGTATACGATCTCCTCATCATCGACAACACTCTCCCCGACAGCACCGGAACCGAGATCGTGAGGGAGCTGAGAGAGATAGACGTGTTCGCCCCCATCATCGTAGTCGCGGGGGAGGACGAGGCGGAGAAGGTAGTCGAAGTGGTTGAAGCCGGCGCGGACGACTACGCGGTGAAGACGCCTCAGGGGCTCAAAGGTCTGCCCGGTCAGGTCGAGAGACACATCGAGGAGTACCGCAAGAAGTTCCTCACCCACGAAAAGTATAGAGAACGTAGGTTCGAGCTGTACCGGAACAAGCGTGTCTATGGTCTGCTGTCTACGCTCCACAACCGTAACCTGAGGCACATAGCCCCCATGGTCCACACCACCCACGGCTACAACACCGACCTGATACCCGGCGTCGCATCCGGGGACAGGATGCAGAAGATTCTCAACATACTAACCCACTACAGAGTGCTCCACAAGACGAAGATAGGGATGAAGATGGTATGCCCCAGCTGCGGCTCTGACGACGTCACCTCCCTGTTTAACTGCCCGAACTGTGGCAGCGATGTCTTCGAAAAGACGAGGAGGCACTACGTCTGTGAAGGGATCTGCGGGGAGAAGTTCACCGAGCTGAAGCGGGTTTACAGATGTAACGGGTGTAGGGAGAGGTTCCAGGAGAAAGACCTCCTCTTCGACCCCGTGTACATCTACTCCGTGAACGATGAACTCAAGCCTGAGATAGGTGAATCAATCCAGATCATCAGGGACATGATCAAGAGGCACACGATAACGGCGTCAGAGAAGAAGCCTGAGATGAAGACGATCATTAACCAGTGATGGAGCCCCGGGCGGGATTTGGACCCGCGGTCTTTTGCTTACCAAGCAAACGCTTTAACCAGGCTAAGCTACCGGGGCACGACTGCAAACTATGGATGCAGAACCCTGTTTTTTAATTTTGCCCCTCAATATGTTGATTCAGGTAACACACAAATTATCTTGAACCCATTCGAAGATGAACCCAGTATAGATGTGTTACTCAAAGGGGATGGATGAGGGTAAAACCGTTGCTACGTCGAAAACAAGCGTTTTTAGGCGCTCGTTTAAACCCATTTTTAACCGCACAGCCACTTTAACTGACCTGTCCAGAAATAAATTTGGGGTATACACTGTAATGCTTATATATGCCGAAATTATATTATTTGGTGGTCTGAGACTTAATGATGGCGGTTAACAAGCGGCGATCGGATATCGGCAAGCTCATCCGGGCGTCCAAGTTGGAGGCGGCGCATAGGAACCGGAGGATCGAGACCATAGACCTCATCCTTAATAGTGGGAAAAAGCTGTATCCGTTACTCCCACATGACGAGCTGCATGAGATGTGCAGCACAGCCCTCTGGATAATCCTCAACGAGCCCGAATCTCAGATCCAACAGACAACGTTACTCGTCCACCTCTAGCCCGGCGAGCTCCATAGCCTTCCTCATGTTATCCACGTCAGTCCTCCTCTCATCAACTGGCGTCTCCATCACCATCGGAAACTCTCTAAGAACGCTGTTCAGAATCACCCTGAATCCCTCCTCGCCGATATTTCCTAGTCCGATGTGCTCGTGTCTGTCCAGCCTGGAGCCGAGGGGGTCCCTCGCGTCGTTCAAGTGAACTAGGTGAAGCCTCCCGAGCCCTATGTGGCTGTCCAGCTCGTCCAGCGCCTCGGCTAGCCCCTGCCGCGTCGCTATGTTGTAGCCCCTCGTGTAGGCGTGACACGTGTCCAGGCAGACTCCCACACTGTCAGACTCGGCTCTCTCGATGATCTGGCTTATCTCGTTGAACGTGGAGCCCACCTCGTTTTTCTTCCCCGACGTGTTCTCCAGCAGCATGATTGGCGTCTCATCGAAGACTGTGTTGACGTGATTCAGCGCCTCCACGATCCTTTCTATTCCTCTATCCGGCCCTGAACCGAGGTGGCTGCCGAGATGTGTGACAAGGTATCTTATCCCGAGCTGGTTACACTTCCTTATCTCCGTAATTAACGTGTCCACCGACTTGCGGTAGTTCACGGGGTTGGGTGTACTGAGGTTCGGGAGGTAAGGCATGTGGCTGAACACCGGGTCTATGCCGGTCTCCCGCAGCCTGTCCTTGAACCTCTTAACCTCCTCCTCTCTAAGCTCCCGGTGCTTCCACATCCTAGGGCTCTGGGTGAATATCTGGAACGTGGTGCAGCCGATCACGTCGGCTCGGTCAACCGCCTTGTCCACGCCGTCCCGTATGGAGACGTGAAAGCCCAGCTTCATGGACAACTGATCGACACTAAGGTAGTTAAAAGAATGGAAAGAAGGTTTAGCTGTGCTTCTTGATGGCCGCCTCTAGGATGCCTAGGCCTGTCTCCAGGTACTCGTCCTCGATGGTGAGCGGCGGGTGAAGCCGTATGGCGTTGTTGTATAGCCCCGCCTTCAGCGTCATGAGTCCGTTCTTCAGGCACTCCTTCATGACGGCGCTGCTAGTCTCAGGGTCAGGCTTCTTGCTCCTCCTGTCCTTGACGAACTCCATGGCCAGCATGGGGCCCAGTCCGCGGACTTCGCCTATGGGCTCGTACTTGGAGTAGAACTCGTCGAGACGCTTCCTGAGCTTCTTGCCCAGCTTCGCCGACTTGTCAACGATCTTCTCCCGCTTGATTATCTCGATGACCTTGAGGGCCGTGGCGCAGGCGATGGGGTTTCCCCCGAAGGTGCCTCCTAGGCTGCCCGGGTAGATGTCCTTCATGAGGTCGTCCCTGCCGACTACCGCGCTGAGGGGGAGGCCGCTGGCTATCGCCTTCGCCATGGTCATTAGATCAGGCTCTACGCCGTAGTGCTCTATAGCCCACATCTTGCCTGTGCGACCGAAGCCCGTCTGGATCTCGTCGTCGATGAGCATGATTCCGTGCTCCTCGCAGAGCTCCTTCAGCATCGACAGGAAGTTCTTGGGCGGGTCGATGAAGCCGCCCTCTCCCTGCACCGGTTCTGTTATGACGGCGCCGACTGTGCTTGGGTCGACCTGTGTCTTGAAAATGCTCTTCTCGATGTGGTGGATGGCCGCCTTGCCGCACTCCTCCTTGTCGTCCGTGCCCCAGGGGCAGCGGTACGAGTAGGGGAACGGCGTGAAGTAGACGCCGGGGACGAAGGGTTCGAGCCCCACCTTGTAGGGGTCCCACTTGCCGGTCAGGGTCAAGGCCATGTAGGTGCGGCCGTGGAAGCTGTTCTCGAAGCTCAGTATGTTCTTGCGTCCCGTGCTCTGGCGGACGATCTTTACGGCGTTCTCCACCGCCTCCGAGCCGCTGTTCAGCATGAGGGCCCGCTTCTTGAAGCTCCCGGGGGTGATCTCGGTGAGCCGTTTAGCGAGAGTGACGTAGGACTCGTAGTTGGCGACGTGTATGCAGCTGTGTATGAGTTTGCCTGCCTGGTCGCTTATGGTCTCCACGATCTCGTCGACGCAGTGCCCGAGGCTGGTCACGCCTATGCCTGAGGTGAAGTCCAGCAGCGTGTTGCCGTCGACATCTGTTAATATACAGCCTTTCGAGGCGGCTATGCTCACAGGCTGCACCAGGTAGACGCCCGGCGGCACGAGTTCGCTGCGCTGATCGATGAGCGCCTTGGATTTTGGCCCAGGTATGGGCGTGATAACGTTAGGAACTTTAGCCATATTCCATCGGCATAAGGTAACGGGTAGGATTAATAACCCTAACGGGGGCTATGCGTTCCTCTTCTTAATGTCTCGTACGAATAGCAGTATTATCGGGACCTGCATGAACTCCAGCAGCGACCCCGCGACGAGGAGCATGTTTGGGTTCATTTCGTAGAGGTAACCGCCAAGGTAGCTCCCTGGGAGGCTGAGTACCCCCGAGATGGTGCCCATGAGGCCCATCACCTTTCCTCTGTCTCTCTGAGGCACGATGTCTGCTACGAGGGCTTGCCAAGCTGGGCCGCCCATGTAACCGCCTGCCCTGATTCTTCCGCCTCCAAGTCCCTGAGCGACACCTATAACGCCATAAGCGGCGAGCAACTGGTTATAGTCCTTAAATAGGTAGAGGCTGAGGCTGTCAAAGGGCCCGAGTCCTCTGGCTAACAGTATGCATGGTACTCTGCCAAACCTGTCAGCAATCATTCCGCTGATCAGGTATAGAGGCACGGAGATAGCCATTGCAACGCTCTGGAGAAGCCCGTACTGGAACTCTGTGAGACCAACCTGGTAATAGGCATATGGAGCCAGAAAAGTCCAGGTCATCCTCATGGCGAAGCTGCTTATGACCGCAACCACGAGCATGGCCCACACTGTCCTTGGTTGATTCTTGAATGTCTCTATCATGCCTCTCCTGTTGTTCTCGATCTCCTCAAGATCTTCTTTTCCGTCGTTCAACGTCTCTGTCAGGAACAACTGTCTAACAAGAGCTGCGACGGCTGCAGCAACAGAGAACATCATTAATCCCACCCTTACGCCACGCCCGATGCCCATGATGTTCAGGTAATAGCCGCTGACTGCTGGCATGAATATCTGTGGAAGACTCGTTATGAAACGGTAAGCCCCAAAGGCTGCTCCTCTTCTCTCCTGTGGTAGGCTCTCCGCTATTATGGCGTTGAAGGCTGGGCCGTAGAGACCAGCAACGGCGTTTATCACCATACCGGGTATTACCCATTGCCATGATCTCGCGGTAAACAGAAAGATAGGTGCAATGACCCTCATCGCTGTTCCGTAGACGATGACTTTTTTCCTGCCTATCCTGTCGGCTAGGACTCCCCCCGGCAGCTGGAAGAGTATTCGGCTCGTGTTCTGGATCGTCGCTAGGAGCCCAACGATAGTAATGGGAGTGTTAAGCTCCTCGATCAAGTAGAGGCTCCACCATAGCTCCCAGAGTCCGTTGAATATGTTATAGAGCATATTGGTGCTGGATATTGCGATGATGTTGCGGTTTGAGAACACGGTTTTTAGGTTGCTGAATGCTTCGTTCAGTATTGTGGACACTATATGTCTACCTAGTTTATTGGATCGTTCATCTATCTATACGATCGCTTAAAGTCTTTATGCCGAGCATTCTCTGTGTATGTTCTAAGATTGTGAGTGATTACCCAATACCTGTGTTAAAAAAGAGTAGATGATTATGGGATGAAGAGGGCTAGCACGGCTTTCTCTGTGTGCATCCTGTTCTCGCCCTGGTCGAAGACCGCGCTCTGGGGGCCCTCTATGACGCTGTCAGTCATCTCCTCGCCGCGGTACCCTGGGAGACAGTGCATGAAGATGGCGTCCTTCTTAGCCAGCTTCAGGGTCTCGTCGTTGACCTGGTACTTGGCGAACGCCTTCTTCCTCTCCTCGATGTCCTTGTGGCCCATGCTGTGGAACGTGTTGGCGTAGACAACGTCGGCTCCGCTGAACGCCTCCTCCAGGTCGTCCGTGACGACCATCTGGGAGCCGCCGTCGGCCGCGTGCTCCACGGCGAACTTGGTGATCATCTCGTTGGGCGCCCAGCCCTTGGGGACAGCCACGTAGCAGTCCATGCCCATGAGGCTGCTACCCGCCATGAGGGTCTGGCAGACGTTCCACGGGTCGCCCACGTAGGCCATCTTGAGGCCCTCCAGTTTTCCCTTGTGCTCCCGCATGGTAAGCATGTCTGCTAGCCCCTGGCACGGGTGGGTGAGGTCGGTCAGGGCGTTGATGACTGGGCTGTCCATGTACTCGGCGTACTCCTCCACGATCTCCTGTCCGTAGGTCCTGATGACGAGGCCGTCGCAGTACCTGTCCAGGATGCGGGCGGTGTCCTTGATGGGCTCGCCCCTGGCGAGCTGCATAGTCTGAGGGGTGCTGTAGAAGCTCTGCATCCCGAGGTGGGCGATGGCCGCCTGGAAACTGAACCTTGTGCGGGTGCTGTGCTTCTCGAAGACCATGGCGATGGTGCGGCCCCTGAGGTACTCATGGGGCTGCTTCATCATGCGCATGCGTTTGAGGTCGGCGCTGACGTCGAGTATGTATATGATCTCTTCTTTCTTCCAGTCCATCAGGGTGAGGTAGTCCTTCCCCTGGAACCTGTCCTTGAAGCTCATATAGATTCAAGCAGAATAGAGGGGGTTTTATGTGTTTAATACTATCGTTTACCCTGTTTGGAACATTTTCTCCTTGAATTGTTTCGCCCTGCGGTATCTTTCCTCGAGGAACACATCCTCTCCCTCGACGACATCTATGACGGTCTGCAGCATGTTGATGTGCCGTTGGCTATCCAACTTAAACATCTGCATGACCCGTTTCAATGCCTAGTTATTTGTCCTGCGTTCATACTCCTCGTAGAGACCTACAAGCCGTCCTTCGATCTCCAACTGCTCTTGAAGCGTCTCAACGATCTCCTTCCTGTCTTCCTCTTTCCACTTCTCTAACATGTTCATGATTAACTGTCTGGAACCACTGAATATCACGCTTCTAATTTTTAAGACTTGAAAAAAAGAGAGCGTGTTCTTCCTCTCTGTTCTCCAGTTTTATAATGGTGAACACCATTATGAATGCGCCGACGGACATTAAGGCAGCAAGTACAGGTGCTCTAGTGTTTTGACTTTTGCTCCCATATCTTCTTCTGGTCGGAGTGCTCATCGAAGAACTTGTCTATTATCTGGTCACAGGTCTTCTGGGCCTTTATGAGGGCATCCTTAATGTCGATGGTCGTGAGGTTTTTATCCTTCTTTAGGAACAGGCCGTCGCAGATCACGTTGTCTATGTCTGCTGGTGTAGCGTAGAGAAATACGCTCGTGACGGGGTCCCTCGTCGGAGTCATGTATGGGTTCATGCGGTCGAAGGTGATTATGTCCGCCTTCTTCCCTATCTCGAGGCTGCCGATCTCCTTGTCCATGCCCAGCGCCTTGGCGCCGCCGATGGTGGCTAGCTCAAGCATGTCGTAGAAGCTAGGCCGCGCCGTGCGTCTGCTGTCGTTGATCATCCCCAGATAGCCGCCGGTCTTGCCTACCTGTTCATGACTCCCGTCCTCTGCTTCCTGATGAGGTCCAGCATGTCGTGGTAGTAGTCGTCGGTGCCGAGGCCGACGGGTATCCCCATGTCGAGCCAGTCGATGAGCGGGCTCTCCACGCTGTGGCAGTGGAGTATGGACATCCCCGTCTCCTTGATGAGATGGAAGTCTTTCGCGGTCCCGTACGTCAGGTGGGCGCCGCTAAGCTTCTCGTCCATCACTCCCAGGTCGTAGAGGTGCTGTGGCGGCGTCTTCCCGAACAGTCTCTGGACCTGCCTGTACTCCCTCATGCTCTGGCTTAGGTGGGTGGTCATGCTGAGCCCATGCTCGTCCGCGAACTCCTTACACTCCATGTATACGTCGGGCATCGCCATGTCCGGCGCCTTGGGGCACATAAGCGTCGTTATCCTGCCGTCCGCCCCTCCGTGCCAGTTAAAATACAGGTCCTTTGCCCTCTTCATGGCGGCGTCCCTCTTTTCGGGGATGTACACGAACTCTCCGTTCTTCAGCTTCTCTAGGTCTACATGCTCTATATCCCCGGCCATGTGGCACCTGTTCCCCGCCTCAGCCACAGCCCGGGCGTATCCGGCAGGGTACGTATATATCAGCATGCTCGTGGTGCAGCCGCCGTAGATGAACTCGGCGCAACTCGCCAGCCCCAGCGTCTCCATCTGCTCCGGCCGCCTATAGCCCTCCAACGGCAGATTGGTCTCAAAAAAGTCTCCCATCAGCTCGTAGACGCCGCGGAAATACTGTTGGAGGTGGCTGTGGGCGTTCACGAAGCCTGGCATCACCAAGTGGTGCCGCGCGTCCACCATGTACTCCGGGTCTCGGACCCTGAGGTCTTCCCCGATCTCCGTGATCCTGTCATCTACGACGTAGACGTCGCCCCGGGGTAGAACCCTGCGATCCCTGTCCATGGTGACTACAAACCCATCCTTGATGAGAATATCAGCCATAGCACTCAGCCCATATGAAGCTAAAAGTAGATAAAAAACCATCCAACGCTTATGACAGATTACTCGCTACGAGTAATCTGGACTCCACTCGTCGCACTCTCGCCTCGTTATCACCGACTCGATGTAGCTTAGCTTTTCACAGTAACAGAACTCATCCAGGCTCAGGCCTTGTCTCTCCAACGTGTTTACTATCTCCTTGTTCTCCTGCCCAAGCCTTAGCCTGATCTCCCCCGTGATATCCACGGCGTGGATGCAGTCGGCGCAGGTAACCATCAAGATCAGGGAGAGAAACAGCGTAGAGGAATATAGAGCATTGGGAAAAACAATAAAAACCCGCCGCGCACATTCAACCAGAACCCGGTGACCACATGAAGCTCAAAGGCATCGTCTTCGACCTCGACAACACACTCGTCCAGAGCCACGTGGACTTCCCCAAGATGAAGAGACGCATCATCGAGCTCCTGGAGGGCAACGGACATCCTCCGGACACCCTCAGCCCCATAGACCAGACAACGGTAGTCATAATGGAGCACGCAGAAGGCGAGTGGGAGAGACAGGGTAAACCAGAGGAGGAGCGCCGGAGGCTACGCGACGTCATCACGGGCTACATGAATCAGGGCGAGCTCGAAGCAGTCGAGACCCTGACGGAGATACCCGGCGTCTCTGAGGCAGTCGAAAAGCTCAAGGCCAAGGGTATCAAGCTAGCTATTCTCACCAGGGGCCACCACGAGTACGCGGTGGAGGCCCTCAAGAAGACTGGTATGCATGGTTACTTCGGCGCCTTACTAGGAAGAGGAGAGACCCCACAGCCCAAGCCATACAGGGAGGCCATCGACTACACCGTCAGGCGGATGGGTCTCACCGTCGACGAGGTCGTCATGGTGGGAGATCACCAGATCGACTACGACTCCGCCAAGAACAGCCGATGCATGTTCATAGGAGTCGCCACGGGCCGCCGTGGTCTCAGGAGCTGGGAGAATGAGACCCCACCTCCCGTG
>DAOVEE010000095.1 GCA_030669135.1 Candidatus Bathyarchaeota archaeon
ACCATGGGGACGTTGATCTTCTTGCTGCTGTACAGCTTCCTCTTGGTGATCTCCACCTCGACGCCCATGGCGTGGGCGGCCCCCTCGGCGCACCTGGCCACCTTTTCCACCATCTCCTCCAGGTACTTCTTGTCGCTGCTCCTCACGCCGAACTGACACACCGCTCTGTCAGGTATGATGTTGCTCGCCAGCCCCCCCTCCGGGATGATGCCGTGGATCACCAGGTTGGCGTCTCTCCTGGCCTCCTGCCTGAGCATGTGGGTCGCCACGTAGGTGAGGGTGGCGGCGTTCAACGCGTTCCTGCCCTTCTCCGGGCTCGCGGCGGCGTGGCTCGTCTGGCCCTTGAACACCATCTCTATTTGGTGTATGCCGAGCGATTGGCCCCCGACGCCCCACCTGCTGCCGGGGTGAAGCATAATGACGCCGGCGACGTCGTCGAAGAAGCCGTGGTCGGCCATGATCACCTTGCTTCCGGCGCTGGGGCCATGGCCCTCCTCAGCCGGGGTGCCGACGACCAGAACCTCCCCGGCCAACCCGGAGACAGCCTTGCTCGCGGCGATCCCCGCCCCGACAGCGGAGGCGGCGATGAGGTTGTGGCCGCAGCCGTGTCCAACCCCAGGCAGCGCGTCGTACTCGGCGAGCACGGCGACCCTAGGTCCCTCCGCCCCGCCTTTGTAGGACGCCTTGAACGCGGTGGGCATCCCGTAGATGCCCTTCTCCACCTCGAAGCCATGGTCCTCTAGGACGCCGGTGAGCTTCTCGAAGGCCTTGTACTCCTCGCTCCCCAGCTCGGGGTTCTCGTAGAGGTACCTCGCGATGTCCTCCAGCACAGGCCTCTTCTTGTCAACGGTGTCCCTTACAATCTTTTTGAGTCCATCAACGTCAGTCAACGTTATCAACTAGAGATCACCGGCTTAATCTATAGCGTTTTCTAGTTACCCCCTCACTTTCACCCGTCTCCCCCCTGTACAGTCTTATGCGTTCACATTATAAACGTAGAAACGGGTGTGAGACCCGAGTGTAATGGGAGAGGTAATTGAAGCCGGAGTCCTAGAAGGAGTAGCCAGCACCACCGTAAAGAAGCTGCACAAGGCCGGGTTAGTCACCCTCGAATCCATCGCGGTAACTCCCCCGCGCAATATCGTGGAGATGACTGGCATGGGCATCGACACCGCCGTAAAGGTGAATGCCCTAGCGCGGCTGCAGGTGGACCCGGGGTTCGTCTCAGCCTCCGACATGCTGGAGATGCGTAAGCACAAGCTCCGCTCTAGGACCGGCTCCAATGAACTCAACCGCATACTGGGCGGCGGAGTCGAGACAGGCGTCATCACCGAACTGATCGGCGAGTTCGGCTCAGGCAAGACCCAGATATGCTACACTCTCTCCGTGTTGGCACAACGGCCCGTGGAGGAGGGCGGCCTCGGTGGACGCGTCTGCGTCATCGACACCGAGGGCACCTTCATCCCGGAGCGTGTGGTCCAGATAGCCGAGACCCGGGGCTACGACTCTCAGGAGATCCTCAACAACATACTCATCGCCCGCGCCTACAACAGCGACCACCAGATACTCCTCATAAAGAACCTCCCCAAAGTCGCGCAGGAGCACGACATCAAGCTCGTCATAGTGGACAGCATGATAGGCCACTTCAGGGGCGAGTACATCGGCAGGGCCACCCTCGCGGAGCGCCAGCAGAAGCTAGCCAGCGCACTCGGCAACCTCCTCAGGGTCGCCGAGGCCTTCAACCTCTCCGTGGTCCTCACCAACCAGGTGCAGGCCAAGCCCGACACCGCATACGGCGACCCCAACAAGCCGACAGGCGGCCACGTCATGGCCCACGCCTGCACACACCGCATGTTCCTTCGCAAGGGCAGGCAGAACACGAGGCTGGCCCGGGTCATCGACAGCCCCTACCTCCCGGAGGAGAAGATCAGGATCGCCATCACAGAGGCCGGCGTCACAGACGAGGACGGCACCTTCCCAGAGTGTAACGAGGACGGCCCCATCCAGGAAGAGGAATAACCCTCAGCGGATATACTCAAAGGGGTTCCTGAAGCCCTTAGCAGCCAAGGTCTTAACAAAACAGTCTTTCAACGGTCCTACGCCTACCCCCCTCTTGGCGCTGACCGGGAAGACATAGCCTGAAGCCTCGGAGGGGGCTCCTCCCGTTATCCTGTCGAGGAAAGCGTCAAGGTTCATCGCGACGTCCCTCTCGCTTCCCTTATCGATCTTGTTCGCCGCCACGAGAGGGAACTCTCCCAAGGTCTCGTGGAGGTACTCCACCATCTCGACATCAAGGCTTGTGAACCCCTTCTTGGCGAGGCGCTCCTCGGTCTCCAGGAACGTCGTTATGTTCAGCACATGGACGGCGAAGACAATGTTACCCGCTTCACGTTCTATGAAGTCAAGTATACTGTCCTTGGTCTTGTCCTCCCATCGTCTGCTTGCACCCAGCTTCCGCCCGTAACCCGGCATATCAACTAGGAAAAGATCTTGCGCAATGGGGTACTTGTCTATGCTAGTGGTGGTTCCTGGCCGTTTCCCGATCCTGACCTTGAGCCCGGTCAACGCCCTTATGGTCGTGCTCTTACCCGAATTAGGCCTACCTGTGAATATGACGTATCTTTCAGACATATCCACTACAAATAGGGTGTATGCACTGAAAAAGGGTGGCGTCTAGAGCTTGACGTCGAAGTCCAGGCGCTGGGCGAGCTCCTTGTAGCGGTTCCTGATGGTGACCTCAGTCACCTGGGCCTCCCTCGCTATCTCGCCCTGGGTGCGCCGCTCATCGGTGAGCTGGCTGCTTATGTAGATGCACGCCGCAGCGATCCCGGAAGGGCCCCGCCCGCTGGTGAGCTTCATGTCAGAGGCCTCGCTCAGTATCTTCAGGGCCAGCCTCTCCGTCTCGCCTGTGAGCTCCAGCTTGTTAACGATCTTGCTGATGTATCCCTGGGGGGCGACCTGGGGCACCGACGGCTTCAGCTCCCTGAGCAGGAACCTGTAGTTACGGGCGGCCTCCTTCTTGGTAATGTTGGCGGCCACTGCCACGTCCTCCAGCGTCCTGATGATCCCGCACTGCCTGCACGCCATGTAGATGGAGGCGACGGCAACGCTCTGGATGGTTCTTCCCCTTATGAGTTGCTTCTGAATGGCTCTGCGGTAGATCATGCTGCTTGTCTCGATGACGTTCCTAGGCAGGTTGAGCTTGTAGCTTATCTTGCTCATCTCGCTCAGCGCGTGAGCCAGGTTACGCTGCGTGGAGTCCGAGACCTTGCTTCTCCTATGCCACTTCCTGAGCCTGTAGAGCCGAGCCCGCTCCTCTGGGCTCAGCTTCCTCCCAGAGGCGTCACGGTCCTGCCAACCTATCGTCGTGCTGAGGCCCTTGTCGTGGATTGTCCACGTCACCGGGGCGCCCACCCTCGGGAGCTTATCCCGCTGCTCCTGGTCGAAGGCGCGCCACTCAGGGCCTTGGTCGATCAACGTTGAAGAGATCACGAAACCGCATGCCTGGCAGACAAGTTCACCGGTCTCGTAGTCTCGCAGAAGGCTGGTTGCACCACACTCGGTGCAGGCGATCTTGTTACGAAGTTTCGTCGTCAAAGAACCCCTCACGAGAATTATGAATAGAGAAAAAGCCTCGCATATAACTGTTTTCAAAATATGTCCTATAAAAACGCTTGTTTTTCTCAAATGTTGAGAAAAATTGATGTTTTAAAATATTATAGTAAAAAAAAGCCCCAGAAAAAATATCGTGTATTTACAGATTCCACCGATCTATATACTGTATGATGGATACCCATCGATTAATATAGCGCGTCCATTTGCACCGGTAAAGGTAAAAGTCGGTATGACGTCACCAGAGTTATCAGGAGATACTCGATTTGGAGAAGCGTGTATACGACTTCATTGAAGGCAACAAGAATATGAGGGCTCTTCTCGGAGGGAAGGGCGCGAACCTCGCCGAGATGACTAACCTAGGGCTCAGCATCCCGTCTGGGTTCACGATCACCACTAAGACGTGTGAAGAGTTCTTCGAGGCAGGCGGCAAATTCCCCGAGGGGCTGTGGGAAGAGATACTTGAACACATTAAGGCCTTGGAGAGGAACACCGAGAAAAGGTTGGGCGACGAGAAGCATCCTCTGCTGGTCTCCGTTCGCAGCGGCGCACCCATAAGCATGCCCGGTATGATGGACACTGTCCTCAACCTAGGCATGAACGACAAGGTCGCGGAGGCCGTGATCGGGCTTACAGGAGACGAGCGGTTCGTGTGGGACGCCTACAGACGCTTCGCGACCATGTTCAGCGACGTCGTCATGGGGCAGGAGCGCCACGAGTTCGAGGAAGTGTTCAACAAGGTCAAGAAGAAGGAAGGCGTCAAGGGAGACACAGAGGTCAGCGTGAAGGGCCTCAAGGAGACCGTCGAGGGACAGAAGAAGCTCTACAGAAAGCTGCTGAAAGAGGATTTCCCCCAGGACCCCATGGAGCAGCTTAAGAGATCCATCGCCGCGGTCTTCAACAGCTGGAACATCCCCAGGGCCCGCACCTACAGGCGGGTGGAGGGCATCAGCGACGACATGGGCACCGCGTGCAACGTCCAGACCATGGTCTTCGGAAACATGGGCTGGGACAGCGGAAGCGGCGTCATGTTCACCAGGAACCCCAGCGACGGGAGCAAGGGCCTGTTCGGTGAGCTACTCTTCAACGCCCAGGGCGAGGACGTGGTAGCCGGAACTAGGACACCCATCCCAATCGTTAAGATGAAGGAGCAGCAGCCCGAGCTCTACAAGGAGCTTGAAGCCATCGCCGAGACAGTAGAGGACCACTACAAGGACATGCAGGACATGGAGTTCACGGTGGAGAGGGGCAAGCTCTGGATCCTGCAGACGAGGACGGGTAAACGGACCGCGCGGTCAGCCATCAAGATCGCGGTCGACATGGCGAAAGAGGGCCTCATCGACAAGAAGACGGCTGTCAAACGCATCACCCCCAACAACGTGGACCAGCTGCTGCACCCCCAGTTTGACCCGGCCGCGAAGGAGGAGGCGACGCTGCTGGCCAAGGGGCTCAACGCGAGCCCAGGTGCAGCCGTGGGCATAGCCATCTTCAACGCGGACAGGGCGGAGGAGCACGGGAAGGCGGGGGAGGACGTCATCCTCGTACGCCCCGAGACCACGCCCGACGACGTCAACGGCATGGTGGTCAGCCAGGGATTCCTCACCCAGCACGGCGGCGGCACGAGCCACGCGGCCGTCGTGGCCCGTGGATGGGGCAAGCCCTGCGTCGCAGGCTGCGAGGACATCAAGATAGATAACAGCCGCAACCTGTTCACCGTGGGAGAGCACACCGTGAAGGAAGGCGACTGGATAAGCGTCGACGGAACCACCGGCGAGGTCTTCCTCGGCAAGGTGGCCAAGATAGAGACCGAGTTCGAGAAGGAGGTCGAGCTTATACAGGCTCTGGAGTGGGCCGACGAGTTCAAGAGCCTAGGCGTGTTGACGAACGCGGACAACCCCGAGGACTCCGCGAAGGCACGCCAGTTCGGCGCCACGGGCATCGGCCTCTGCAGGACGGAGCACATGTTCTTCGACCAGGAGGGTGAGGAGATCAGCCGCCGCGAGAATGTCGTCAACATGATCCTGAAGTCCGAGGTGGCCGCGCCGCTTCTGAGGCAGCTGGAGGCGGCCAAGGGCGGAGAGGACTACGACGAGCTGAAGAAGAAGGCGGACGCCAACAAAGACGTGAAGGAGTACCTTAAGGCGCTGGAGAACATACTACCCTTCCAGAGGAAAGACTTCGAGGGCATCTTTGAGGCCATGGACGGCTACCCGGTCATCGTGCGGCTCATCGACCCGCCTATGCACGAGTTCCTGCCCCCGCGGGAGGAGCTCCTGCAGGAGGTGACCGAGCTACGGTGCAAGGGGGTCGAAGGCAAGGAGCTTGAGGAGAAGGAGTACCTGCTGCGGGTCGTGGAGAGCCTCTGGGAGACCAACCCCATGCTGGGTCTCCGAGGATGCCGCGCAGGGCTCATGTACCCCGGGCTGACCGAGATGCAGGTGAAGGCCATCATGGAGGCGGCGGTGAACGTGAAGAAGAAGGGAGTGGACGTGCACCCCGAGGTCATGATCCCACTGACAAGTCACGTCAACGAGATGCAAGCCGAGTACGAGAAGCTGAACAAGGTAGCCGAGGAAGTGCTCAAGAAAACCGGGATCGACCTCCACTACAAGATAGGCACCATGATAGAGATACCTAGGGCGGCGTTGACGGCGGACGAGATCGCCGAGAGCGCCGAGTTCTTCAGCTTCGGCACCAACGACCTCACGCAGATGACCTTCGGCATAAGCAGGGACGACGCGGAGGGCAAGTTCCTCCTCAACTTCGTGGACAGGGGCCTGCTGCCGGCCAACCCGTTCCAGGTCATCGACCGCGAGGGCGTCGGCCAGCTCATGAAGATGTGCGTCGAGAAGGGCAGGGCCACGAGGCCAGACCTGGAGATCGGCATCTGCGGCGAGCACGGCGGGGAGCCGAGCAGCATCGAGTTCTGTCACCTCATAGGCTTGAATTACGTGAGCTGCAGCCCGTACCGTGTGCCCATCGCGCGTCTAGCCGCTGCGCACGCCGAGCTGAACTATCCTAAGAAGAAGTAGACTTTCTACTCTTTTCTTCCATCTGTCCAGAATAAATACAACCTCTCCGTATATTCCCCCCATGACGAAACTAGACCATGTTGGAGTCTACGTGAGGGACTTGGAGAGGAGCCTTGCTTTCTACGAAAAATTGTTCGGGTTCAAGGTGGTTAAACGCTTCACCAGCGGTGAAGCCGAGATAGGGTTACTAGACGTCGGGGACGGGCTGCTTGAGCTCGTCCAGAGGCCTGGGAGCCCCGGGACGCCCCCCGTGGGCAACTGGAGCCACCTGGCGTTACATGAACCAGACTTCGACGACAAGGTGAAGACCCTGGAGGGGATGGGAGTCGGGAAGCGGCTGGTCACCATGGCTAACGGCAACAGGCTCTGTTTCTTCCAGGACCCTGACGGGCATACG
>DAOVEE010000252.1 GCA_030669135.1 Candidatus Bathyarchaeota archaeon
TTGCTGCCGGGTGTGCCGGCCGCCCTCGCGATCCGAACCAGATCCCTGCTGTTGAACCACAGGACCCTGCCGTCCCTCGGAGCGGGCACGTCGTGGGTGTACTTGCCCGGCACCAGGTCCTCGGGCGTCACCTCGGGGTCGCCTCCCTGAGCCTCGATGATCTCCCTCATCTTCTCCAGCGCCTTGCCTTTTGCTAATAGTTCGTGGGCCATCTGCTTGCCGTTCTCGTGGCCCACCATGTCGAAGAGTATGCCCGCGAGGTTCGTGGCCTTGTCCACCACCTCGTGGGGGCCTCTGCCCATCAGGGTCTCCAGGGCCTCACTCGCCTCCAGCACTGGGCCGATGTTGTAACCTATGGGCTGGCTGCCCTCGGTAACGGCGCACTCGATGTGCATGTCGAAGCGGCTGCCGAGCTCTATGAAGTCGCTTGCCAGCTGCTCCGCCTCGCCCAGCGACTTGATCTTGGCGTCGACGCCCACCGGGATGTCTATCACCACGTGGGTGCTGCCCATGGCCTTCTTCTTGCTCATGATGTTGGGCAGCAGCAGCGGGTCGATGCTGAGGGGGTACTCGATCCTGATGAACAGGTCGTCGGCTGGCGCCAGGTCGATGCTACCGCCCCAGACTATGCAGGCGCCGACCCTCTCCACTATCTCCCTGATGTTGTCGAAGTGCAGGTTGACCGGGGCCAGCACCTCCATGCGGTCCGCCGTCCCGGCGGGGCTGGTTATCGCCCTGCTGCTGCTCTTCGGTATGGTGTACCCTGCAGACGCGACTAGGGGAGCGACTATGAGCGTCGTCTTGTCGCCTGGGACGCCGCCGATGCTGTGCTTGTCAAGTATGGGGCTGCGCCCGAAGTCGATGGTCTTGCCGCTTCTTATCATGCTGCGGCTGAGCGCCTCGACCTCCTCCATGCTTACGCCATGCACATGCAACGCGGTGACGAACGCCGCGAGCTCTATGTCACTCAGGTGCCGCTCCACAGTGTCCCCGACGATCTTCTCTATCTTCCAGGGCGTCAGACGCTGTCCGTTGACCTTCTCCCTGATGTGGTCGATGCTCTCCGGGCGCCTAGCAGGCTCGACGCTCACTGCGTCGCCCCTTGATATGTTAAGTCTCTGGGTCACCTCCCTGTATAGACCCAGCTCCCCGGGGACGTCCTCGGTACTGATGTTCAGGATACAGATGACGTGACTCTCCTTGTGCCTCAGAAAGATGCGGTCGCTGCTTATGACGCCCAGGTCAGCAGCGTCCTGCTTGTTCATAACCACTACCAAGGGTCCGCCTGCCTCGATCTCAAGTGGTGCTGCCTTCAGCTGCATATGGCTATTCCTCAGAACCAAGGAATATTTGTTGAGTAAAGGTAAAAACATACTGGAACACTAACGCATATGGAGACCTCCAAATGCGTTACATCGACTTTGTAGACCCCGAGTACGAGCCAAAGGAAACTGATCTCGTCTGCGAGTTCCACGTCGAACCCCTGAACCAGCCTCTAGAAGTCATCGCGGGCGGGGTTGCTGCCGAGAGCAGTATAGGAACCTGGACGGAGCTATCCACCGAGAAGCCATACATGCAGAAACACGCCGCAAAGGTGTATAGCATCGAGGGAAACGAGGTCAAGATAGCGTACCCATTAGAGCTCTTCGAGCCGGGGAACATGCCTAACATACTCAGCAGCGTCGCGGGCAACGTCTTCGGGCTGGAGGATATAAAGCACCTGAGGCTCAACGACATCCACTTCCCCGAGGAGCTCGTGAAGAGCTTCACCGGGCCTAGGTACGGCGTACAAGGAGTCAGGGAGATAACCGGCATAAGGGACAGGCCGCTCGTAGGCACCATAATCAAGCCCAAGCTGGGCCTCATCACGGCCGACCACGCCCAGGTGGCCTACGACGCCTGGAGCGGCGGCTGCGACGTGGTGAAGGACGACGAGAACCTGAGCAGCCAGACGTTCAACCCCTTCGAGGACCGTGTTGTGCAGACCCTCGAGGCCAGGGACAGGGCCGAGTCCATGACCGGCGAGAGGAAGGTGTACCTCGTCAACGTCACCGCCGAGATGGAGGAGATGAAGCGCAGAGCCCAGTACGTGGAGGACCACGGGGGCAGGTACATGATGATCGACATCCTCACCACGGGATGGAGCAGCCTCCAGGCCATGAGGGACGAGGGATTCAACCTCGTCATACACGCACACAGGGCGGGCCACGCAGCCTTCACCAGGAGCCGCATCCACGGCATCAACATGGTGGTCCTGGCGAGGGTGGCGCG